>NZ_JAIUDG010000048.1:0-1364 GCF_020179875.1 Paenibacillus sp. alder61 | reverse complement strand
GGTAGCGTCAAGAAGTTTGTGTAAGCAGTAGAATATTCATCAAGGGTAGATGAATGGGGGATTTGGTGGGGAGGGGAACCCTCCCCACCAAACTCCAGATCACGCTAGTTATCAGTATTGTTGTCAGAGTCCGGATAGCGTTTTGCAAACTTTTCAGACAGATCCTGTTTGACCTTAGGGTCAGCGAATCCGCGAATAACACGGCTCTCAAAACGTTCGTTATAAGCAATCACATCTAGATATACGATTTTCTCTGCAGCGTCCATGTTGGTTAAACTATTCATCGGCTTAAGACGCTTGCGTATTTCTTTGTTCATCCGCTCTATCGGGTTGGAAGTGTAGATCGCATCCTTTATTTCCTCAGGGTATTGGTAGAATGTTAACAACGTCGACAGTTGGTCTTCCCAAGACTTTACTTCTTTCGGATACCGTTTTACCCATTTGTCTTTGAACGTGTCAAAAGCAGCCAGGGCACATACATCATCCAAGGCGTTATATATCGTTTTGAGATCATTAATAAAGTCTGTCTTGTCCTGTACACGAATCTTAGGGAAGGTAGAACGAACTTTATGCACGATACAGTGCTGAACGTCTGCCTGAGGATATGCTTCTTTAAAAGCTTCGTCCAGTCCTGGTAGTCCGTCAAAGACGCCCAAAAGGACTTCGTGTACACCACGGTTGTACAGGTCTTTGAGAACGTCTCTCCAACCATTGGAGCTCTCTTGACCGCCTATATAGAAGCCTAGAATTTGGCGGCGTCCTTCTTCGTCAATGCCCATGGCAAAGTAAATGACCTCACCGCTTACAGTGCTGCGCTTGAGTTTTACGTACAGACCATCCAAGTAAATAACGCTGTACCTTTTTTGTAAGGGGCGTTCCTGCCAGTTTTGGATGTCTTCCAAGACAGTTGCGGTAATATTGCTGACGGTCGTCGGGGAATAGTGACTGCCGAACATACTTTCGATGAATCGTGCAACATCACGGGTTCCCATCCCGCTTTTGTACATTTGAATGACGGCTTCTTCCAGCCAGCCATCTCGGCGCTGGTACGGCTCAAATACATGGGTTTGGAAGGAGCCCTGGCGATCACGCGGTACCTCAAGATCCGAGATGTAACCGTATTTGGTATGCAGAGTGCGCTTGTAGTAGCCGTTACGACTGTTGTGCTCGTTTTCTGGGTCTTCCATAAAGTGCTTAATCTCGGCCCTCATAATGGACTCTAGGTTTTCTTTAACAAACTGAGTGACAAGATTTTCAAATAGGTTTGTGAGTTGATTTTCTGGTATCATAGTCATTGAGTAGAGTCCCTTCTTAGTGGCGTCGTAACCCTGAGAATACTCTACTTTTTTATGTTTTGGATAGAC
>NZ_JAIUDG010000047.1:0-1586 GCF_020179875.1 Paenibacillus sp. alder61 | reverse complement strand
TGGTTACTACTTAGGACTTCCTGCTTAAGTGCGGGAAGTTTTTTTTTCTATAAAAAAGGGTTTATAACTCTTTTGTCAAAAAGGTAAGTTAATCCAATTCATGAGAGGAGCGTCACCCATGCATCTATCCCCTGAACAAGTCCATGCCATATGCAAGGGCGACCCCGAAATTATCACTGCCTTTAACGCCTTGCTGCAGGTGATCGATCAGCAGGCCAAACGTATTGTAGAGTTGGAGCAACGCGTTCAGGAACTTGAACGTCAACTCGGTCAAAATAGCAACAACAGCAGTAAGCCGCCTTCTAGCGATGGGTTCCGTAAAACCAACAATCTCCGGCAATCCGGTGGAAAAAAAGGGGCACCCAAAGGTCATCCCGGGCAGACGCTGCGTATGGTGGCACAACCGGATGAAATCCAGATTCATCCGCATGCGATCTGCACTTTCTGCCATACGTCTCTGGCAGACATCCCTGCTCAAAGGTATGAAGCCCGGCAAGTCTTCGATCTACCTCCTGTCAAATGGAGCGTCACCGAACATCGGGCCGAAACGAAGTGCTGTCCGTCCTGCAGGGCCACAAGTACAGCTGCTTTTCCTGAGCGAGTAAAGGCCCCTGTGCAGTACGGTGATACGCTACGGGCCTGGACCAGCTATTTGAGTGTCTACCAATTGCTGCCTTTGGAACGCATTGCTCAGCTTTTCGAAGATTTGACAGATCACGGTCCGAGTGAGGCTACGCTGCTCTCGCACCTCCAGCAGATGTATACCTCCTTAACTACGCCTGAGCAACAAATCCAACAGCACCTGCTCCGGAGCCCGCTCATCCATGCGGATGAGACCGGGTTTCGCGTTAACGGAAGCGGGGTCTGGATGCATACGGCGAGCAATGGCAGCTTCACACACCTCACCGTTCACAGTAGCCGCGGTACCCAAGGAATGGCGGCGGGAGGGATCCTGCCCGCCTATAAAGGTACGGTTGTCCATGATTGCTATGGTCCGTACTTCAACCCAAAGTCGTTTTCGTTCCGCCACGTTCTGTGCAATGCGCATCTCCTTCGGGAATGTCAGGGCATTACCGAGAACGATAAGCACCAATGGTCGGGGGAAATGAAAACATTGCTGCAAGAAAGTTGGAGCCTGGTGTGCGCCTCCCGCGAATCCGGCAAGCCTCTCCCGGAACTGGTGGTCCAGGAAATCGAGCAGCACTATGACGATATTCTTTTTCGTGGCAGAGAAGAATGGAGTAAGAACGTCGTTGCCAGGAAAAAGGGCGTACGCGGCAGACAAGCCAAAGGAAAGGCCGGGAATTTAGCAGAGCGGTTTGAGAAATGGAAATCTGCTATCCTCGCCTTTCTTCGAGATGCCCACGTACCGTTTGACAATAACCAAGCCGAGCGAGATATTCGTATGGTCAAGGTGAAGACTAAAATTTCTGGAGCATTCCGCACCGAAGCCGGCGCAGAACATTTCGCCCGTATTCGCGGAGTCATCTCTACCCTCCTCAAACAAAAACGCCCTATCCTGGAATCGCTCTCTTCCGCTCTTCAGGGCCGTCTCCAATTCTAAACTGCTACCTAAGTAGTAACCA
>NZ_JAIUDG010000046.1:0-1661 GCF_020179875.1 Paenibacillus sp. alder61 | reverse complement strand
AAGTTAATTTCATAATTAAATTGTCGCCATAGGCAAGATGACACCAAAAACAAAATCGTCAATTTTAAAAAATCAGATAGTCTTTACAGTCGTTCGAAGAGAACGGTTCAACCGGTCTATCGCAAGCTTGCACAAATTATACGTCAGGCAGCTTAAATCCATATCGACAAAAGCACGTTTTTTGAGTTTACGGCTAGATACCAAGCCTAAATAGAGTTTCAAATAGGCAAAAACTCGTTCTACTGCAGTCCGTAGTTTAAAGAGTTGTTTAAAGGCCTTGCTTCCACGTCCGGGGGCGGTATAGGCCCGAATATTCTCTTCGACTCGAAACTTAAACACTTTTTGGCAACCTTCTGCTTGAAAGGGACACGTTGGGCATTCTTTTGGTCGCGTGAACTTCACGGTATCCCGCTTGGAATCATAGCTGTCGTAGAGATAAGAATGCCCTTTCCTGCAAATCGGCCGCAAATGCTTATCCTTTCCCTCAGGAGACTCCTTTGAGCGATGAATTAGCGGAATCAAGGGAAACGCACCCAGGTCACGAATCGCACGGTAAACCGGCTCGCTATCGTATCCTTTGTCAGCAAGCACATGGCGAACGGGCAGATTTGGAAAGCGTTCCTTGATCCGCTTGAGCAGCATAATCGCCGGCCTTTGGTCACTCACGTGTGCCGAGCAAGTCTCTCCAGTGAGGATATATTGGCTCTGGCAATCGACCACAATATTCAGCTTGTAGCCATACCAATATTTCATGCGTCCGCTTCTGCGCGGGTCTCCCTTCGCGCCGGTGCTGGCATACTGCGGCATGTCGGCAAGGAGTTCGTCGTAGCTACAGGGAAGCATGTCAGCTACCTCGCGTTCGAAAAGAGAGAGTGAGTTGTGGTAGGCTGCAAGCTCGGCTTGCCATGCCGCTTCTTCGGCCTTCGGGACGCGCCCGCGTTTGGAGCGTTTCGGCTTTTGCGGCTTGGCTTTTTCTGTCGGAATGGTTTCGACCTCTTCTAGAAAAGAAGGTTCATCAGTCTCGGTAGGGAGGTTCTCCTCTTTTAAAGCTTGCTCTCGATTTAAGCTCGGATTGCGATCGAACGCCTCCACCCCCGCAGAATCCAGGGCTAAGCTATCCCCAAGGAGAAATTCCTCGGCTGTAGCCTGGTCCGCCAGGTCTTCCATAAGAGTGCGGAAGATGCGGCACTCAAGGAGCTTGGTAATCAACCGAGAATAGGAGGCCTCGCTCGGAATGGGATCGGAACCGGTAAATCGGCAACGTATGGCGAATTCAGGACTGTCTTTAAGGCGGCGGATCAAGTCCTTGGTGAAGACAATATGCTCCATTTTGCCAAGGATCAAAGAGTAAATCATCGCCCTTGTGTTTACAAATTCGGGACGACCACGACGGCGAGGGCGGGGAGGCGAAATGGCATACAATATCTTTTCGATAGGCAATTGTTCCAAGACGAAATCCGCTTTGGTGGCTGACGACATTTTAAAAAGATCTTCAAAGGGAAATAGCTCTTCTTGTCGAATAGAATACAATAGAGGAACCCTCCTTTTTTTCTTGGGTTATGGTTTTGGTCAACTATAACTTCGAGAACTTGGGGAGGTGTTCCTTTTTTTGCTGTAGAAAACTCAGTCGTGTCAAGGCTTTTGAATTATGAAATCGACTT
>NZ_JAIUDG010000045.1:0-1672 GCF_020179875.1 Paenibacillus sp. alder61 | reverse complement strand
CATTAAACTTGCAAAAACCTTAACATCAGTTAGTCGTAATGAGTTGAACTAATGATGGAGGGATAGAGGCAGCCGGGTGAAATGTTCTTCCGATCGCTGTTGCTCCCGGATTTCTTGATGAATTAAATTCAGATAAGGTAGAAATCCGGTCACAAAGGCGAACGCTACGCTTCTCCAGAATCATTTCACCCTCTTGCCTTTTCCCACCCTATGCTCTAGTTCAACTTGTTTGCCAGAGATGTTTCGCCTCTCTCAAAAAGGCAAAAAAAAAGACCCACCTCACTTCAAACGTACAGACACATTTTTTTTCCAGAGTATAGTCTTTCTTCTGTTTTGGTTTTACATTTTTTTAGTAATAGATCATCCGTAGTTTCTTCAAACGTTCTGGATGAATTCTTGGACGACCTCCCTTTTTCCTTCGGCCCTTACTCGTCCGCTGCGTAACTGGGTGTAAACGGTCCAAGAAATCGGTCCACGCATTCGTTAAATACGCACGCATCTTCCTCGTCACTTGGCCAATGGACAAATCCGGAGCGTAGAGATACCGGATTTCTTCACACACCACGTACGCCAGTAGGTTTAAATAAATCAGGTTCCATACCGCCTGTGGCTTGTTGTTGTATATTTTTTTCAGATGCAAATTTGACTTCATGAATTTAAAAAATAGTTCCACTTTCCAGCGGTAATGATACATTCGAGCCACATCTTCGGCTTTTACATCCCAACGGTTGGTTAGAACTCGCACTTGATGAACCTTGTGCTTATTGTCGATAAACTCAAACTCGACCAGTCGGAACACGCCGGTTTGTTGGCTATCCGGGTCCTTGATTTCTACTTCGGCATCCCGCTTGATGAAACTCCCCGCGACCTTGGACTGAAGCACCCGTACTTTGCTGTTGCTCTTAAGTCGGACCACGAAGTAAATCTGATTTCGATCCCAATGGAGGAATTGTCCGTAACAGATATAACCTCGGTCAAACAAATAGGTGGTTCCTGGCTCCCAAACAAGGTGTTCGAGCACTTCCGAGTCTAGGTCGGCCACCATCGCTGTGGAGAGTACGATGCCTTTTAGCCAGGCGCTTATCTCACCGGTGAGATGCAGGCAGGTATGCATTTTTACCGCACTCTCTCCCGTTTGGCGGAATGCCCACTTCCCCCGCAGTAGGCTCAGAGTGATTGATGAGGAGTCTACCGCAGCCAGTCGCCCAAGTCTCTTGAGCTTTTTCGGTAGTGTAGGTCCCTGGTGATGCCACAGGTTTTTGAGACGCTGGAGGAACAAGTTACGAACACTGTCGGTTGGAATTCGTGCTAGTTTTCGATTTAAGGAGGAAGCATGGATCGACTCCAAGCCTACCCATTTTTGCAGCCATGGAGCACTCCGTAAATGCTCTGCGATGTCGTCTAGTGAACTCCGTTTTTGCAAAATGGCCTCCAGAAAGAGAAGAATCGTGTTGCCAAAGCAAAGCTTCTTGGCGTAATGATCGCCACAGAGTAAACGCATATTGATATCCAACCAACCTAAGGCTTGACGAATCACGGATGGGTTAGGTATCTTTGTATTCAAGGAGACCTCCTTTCGTATGTATCTGTACAATTCTACGATAACTGGGGTCTCCTTTTTTTGTAAATTATTCTTCTTACTTGTTATGTCATTTTTTTTGCAAGATTGCTG
>NZ_JAIUDG010000044.1:0-3723 GCF_020179875.1 Paenibacillus sp. alder61 | reverse complement strand
CTCAAGATGAGATTTCCCAACTAGTAAGACCCCTTGAAGACGACGAGGTTGATAGGCCTGAGGTGGAAGTGCAGCAATGTATGGAGCTGACAGGTACTAATCGGTCGAGGGCTTATCCAAAATAACTCCAAAAAGTGGCGTCAGGCTGAACAAGCCGATCTGAGCACTTGCGGAGACTAAAACGCAGATTCGTTTCGTATCCAGTTTTCAGGTGATCAAACCTGAAATGAATATTCCCTGATAGCTCAGTTGGTAGAGCACTCGACTGTTAATCGAGTTGTCACAGGTTCGAGTCCTGTTCGGGGAGCCATATGGAGAGGTGTCCGAGTTGGCCGAAGGAGCACGATTGGAAATCGTGTAGGCGTCACAAGCGTCTCGAGGGTTCGAATCCCTCTCTCTCCGCCATAATTATTCTAATCATGTTTCATGGCCCGTTGGTCAAGGGGTTAAGACACCTCCCTTTCACGGAGGTAACAGGGGTTCGAATCCCCTACGGGTCACCATTTTTACAAAAGACTTGATCTTATATAACTTTGTATGCTACAATAAGTTTTGTGTTTCCCATGGAGGCTTAGCTCAGCTGGGAGAGCATCTGCCTTACAAGCAGAGGGTCGGGGGTTCGATCCCCTCAGCCTCCACCATAATTTCTTTGACTGACGCGGGGTGGAGCAGCCCGGTAGCTCGTCGGGCTCATAACCCGAAGGCCGCAGGTTCAAATCCTGCCCCCGCAATTATCCCTTCATTGGGATGCTTAACTAGTGTGGAGCCGTGGTGTAGAGGCCTAACATGCCTGCCTGTCACGCAGGAGACCGCGGGTTCGAATCCCGTCGGCTCCGCCATTTAACTTTGATGGAAACTGTCCCTGTTACCGCCGCTGTTAGTACCGGCGTAGGTGGAAAGGTTCCGAAATCTTTTCAATACGGCTCGGTAGCTCAGTCGGTAGAGCAGAGGACTGAAAATCCTCGTGTCGGCGGTTCGATTCCGTCCCGAGCCACCATTAACAACTAAATGTAGTACTTTTGCCGGTGTAGCTCAATTGGTAGAGCAACTGACTTGTAATCAGTAGGTTGGGGGTTCAAGTCCTCTCGCCGGCACCACGTGGAGGCTTAGCGAAGTGGCCAAACGCAGCAGACTGTAAATCTGTTCTCTGACGAGTTCGGTGGTTCGAATCCATCAGCCTCCACCAGTTTTAAAGGGGCATAGTTTAAAGGTAGAACAAAGGTCTCCAAAACCTTTGGTGTGGGTTCAATTCCTGCTGCCCCTGCCAGCTTCAAATAGTTTAATATCTTTTATGGCGGTCGTGGCGAAGGGGTTAACGCACCGGATTGTGGCTCCGGCATTCGTGGGTTCAAGTCCCATCGATCGCCCCATTTTTATCTAAAATAAAGTTGTTGGGGATTAGCCAAGCGGTAAGGCAACGGACTTTGACTCCGTCATCCATAGGTTCGAATCCTATATCCCCAGCCATTAAGCGGACGTGGCTCAGCGGTAGAGCATCGCCTTGCCAAGGCGAGGGTCGCGGGTTCGATTCCCGTCGTCCGCTCCATTTTTTATATATGGCGCCATAGCCAAGTGGTAAGGCACAGCTCTGCAAAAGCTTTATCCCCAGTTCGAATCTGGGTGGCGCCTCCATTTCTTTTATAAGCGGGAGTGGCGGAATCGGCAGACGCACAGGACTTAAAATCCTGCGGTAGGTGACTACCGTACCAGTTCAAGTCTGGTCTTCCGCACTTTTGATTGAGTGCCCTTAGCTCAGCTGGATAGAGCGTTTGACTACGAATCAAAAGGTCAGGAGTTCGAATCTCTTAGGGCACGCCATTATAACTGTATATTATGTTTATAACATGCCGGTGTGGCGGAATTGGCAGACGCGCGCGACTCAAAATCGTGAGGGAAACCGTGGGGGTTCGAGTCCCTTCACCGGCATTGCAAAAGAGTTCATGGAATTGTACACAATTTCATGAACTCTTTTTTTATATCTTAAGAAACTTTTGATTCTTTGTTACAAAGAAATGAGCGAAAAAGAGGGCAATATCATCAAGTTTAGGTGTGAGCCAAAAATGAAGAACAGGAGCAGGTTATCGAATAGATAGCCCGCTCTTTTTTAATAGAAAAGTGAAATTGAAATTGACCATGTGTGGCGAAGCCCTTGAAAAAAGAGGAGAATACGGCCATGAATGACTACGCGGAGGTGCGGAAAGAAACGAAACGGATAAGTCCCGGATCATGGAGGTGAGATCTAACAGGTCGGAAAAGCAGCATAAGACAAATGAACCGATGAAAGGTGCTGCAGAATTTCGTCTTATCGATATAACTGATATTGATAATCATTATCAGTTATGCTAAAATAATTTTGTTCAGTGCTGAACAAAAAGTGACCATCTATTCCTGACATTAGACTTGGTGTGCAATGACTACAAAAGAGAGGAGCTTGGGCAATTGGAGTTTAAACGTCATCTTTACGAGCAGTATTTAAAAATGCTGCATCTGAATGAGTTGTATACTGAACATGAAATTGACATGTTTCGGCAACAAGCCAGAGAGCACCAGATCGACATGCTTTCTAACAATATTACAAGTGTACACGTGATCGATTGCATTGGTGATTATGAACCTATAAACCATACCGGAATCGTGAAGAAAATGGATTTGTCCAAAGCAAGCATTACTAATATTTGTTCAAAGCTGCTGGAAACGGACTTTATTAGGAGAAGTCAACTGAACAACAATCGGAAGGAGATTTATTTTAGCTTAACGGATAAGGGAAGATGTGTTTATCATTTGCATAAAAAACTGCATCAAGAGAAAGAAGAGGGGTTCTACCGATTTATCCAATCCTATTCTGAGACGGAGTTACAGACGATCGGAAAATTTATGAGTGATTTGTTGACGCGTGCCGAAAAACTCTACGGAAGGGAAGTATGGGAGAATGACGACCTTAAAGATTGAGGAATTAAGAAGCAAGATTGAAGGAAAAGAAATTTTAAAAGGGCTCACATTGGAGATTCATGGCGGAGAGATTCATGCGATTATGGGACCTAATGGGACGGGAAAAAGCACGTTGGCTTCGGCTTTAATGGGCCATCCCAAATATGAGGTTACTGATGGCAAGGTGACACTGGACAATGAAGACCTTCTGGAGATGGAGGTGGATGAGCGTGCCCGGGCTGGCTTGTTTCTCGCGATGCAATACCCTAGTGAAATTGCCGGTGTAACGAACTCGGACTTTCTCAGAAGTGCCATCAATGCACGGCGTGAAGAAGGCGAGGAGATCTCCTTAATCCGTTTTATCCGTGAAATGGAGAGCAAAATGAAAGGGCTGGAGATGAATCCGGAATTCGCGCATCGTTATTTGAATGAGGGATTCTCCGGCGGTGAAAAAAAGCGGAATGAAATTTTGCAAATGATGCTGCTTGAACCCAAGATCGTGATTCTGGACGAAGTGGATTCCGGGCTTGATATTGATGCACTGCGTATTGTGGCTAATGGTGTAAACGAGATGCGCAGCCCGGATCGAGGTTTTTTAATCATCACCCATTATCAACGCCTGTTGAATTATATTACCCCGGATTTTGTGCATGTCATGATGCAAGGCAGGATTGTCAAATCCGGCGGCCCGGAGCTTGCCCATCGTCTGGAGGCTGAAGGGTACGATTGGGTCAAAGAGGAGCTAGGGATTACGGATGAGACGGTAGGCGAAGAAGTTTAAAAGCGGAGGAGGAA
>NZ_JAIUDG010000043.1:0-5011 GCF_020179875.1 Paenibacillus sp. alder61 | reverse complement strand
GCATGGATTTCGTCTGTTCCTGAATGTATTTCACCGTCTTTCTCTTAAACTCCTCATTAAATCGTTGCCGCTGTTCACCCATGTGAACACCTCCTAATTTAAACTCTATTATTAAGGTTCTTTTATAAGGTGTCCACTTTTAATTCTAGTTGCACTTTTCCAGCTAAATCCGATCAAAAAGCCAAGAGCGGTATATTAACAGGATATTTTCCCGTTAATGAGGTAGACTCCGACGGTGGGAGTTTATATCTACAATTATGGATTCATCTCAGCATAATTAGCCTTTTCATTCTTTTGGAATTGTAGCATTATGATTCTTCCATACCAACTTCAATTGAAAAGACCTCTATACCTAATCTATTCGTGATTATAAATTTATTTTCTTCCCACTTGGATTTTTTAAAGTAATCTCTGCGATCTAAATAATCCGGTTTGCCGGTCAACCACTCCACCCTGGTCTGACCTGAAATCCCATTTTCTAATTCCACACACCATGCCTCACCAGATGTTTTATTCAGGCATCTAAACACATCCGCTTTATATCTTCCTACTTTCGACTTTTTGGATAAGGTTTTCATTTTTTTCTTTAGTGAGAACTCCATTTCCCTCACTTGTTTAATGGTATCTTTTATAGCACTTCTTTTTTCTTCATCTTCACCAAGTATGTTGGTTATATCAACCAATACCTCTTCAATAATATCCAAAATGAAATTTTCATCTTCTGGGTTTAAAGCCTCTAAAGCCTTTATTTGTTCTTCTTCAAGATAGTATGACGAAACATTAAACGCTTTATAATTATTGTATTTCTTGGCATTTTCTCTTCTATTCCTTGTAGCTAAAATAGTTAACTGTCTGTTCCCATCTAATTCGATTTCAGGAAATAACTCCACAAATAATTCAGTTACATGATGCGACTTCCACCTTATCGGGAATGCTTGATTCGCCTTTTCATATTTAGAATCTCCTTCTAAGATAATCTTTTTCAATTTCACAATAAAACCTCCTACAACTGATTAGAGCATCCCACTATGTATTTCAGTGTATCAATACCAAGGTGCAGTCCATTCAACTATTCCAATGTCGGTACTCCTAAATACGTTATTCTCGGCATTTCAGTTAATGGATTAAAATAAAGATAAATTTCCTGATGGTCACCACGTATTTTTGAATCAGGTAAATTACTGAACACTGTGATATGGTAATAACCATTTTCAAGATGAATCACTTGTTCATCCGGTAAATCCGCTGTCCATTCCATTAAATCGTACAAATCTCTAATACGTACTTCATTATCTTGTACTTCGTTTTATATCCTGTTCCCCATTCCCCATAATCAATCTGTTCAATGTGATGACTATTTCAAATAATCTGTTGTTCTCTTAATAATTCGTACCACTCATCTTTACCAATAATCTCAAGATAACGTTCTCCGAAAACATAATTCTCCAAAAAGTCATTCCATCCTTCATATGATTTAATTTTTGAATCTTCAAATAAACAATAAATCACTCCACTTTTTTTGTTTATAAATAATGGATACGGATCAATCTTTCCAATACAAATCCATTCTTCAAATCCACCTGGCATTTCAGCGACAGGAAACTGAAAATCACCTAATTCACTTTTTCCAAAAATAACAATGCTTCCACATCTCATAGATCCATACTCTCTAAAAAAATTATGATAATCTTGTAACTGACCATCCTTGATATTAAGTTCAGCTTCAGTAATTATTCTCTCTTGAATTTCTCCTATCACAAGATTAAAAGGATTTTCCTCAAGGGCATTTTTCATCAAAGCTATCTTCTCTTGAATTGTTTTTTTCATATTCATTCCCTCTCAATTATTATTTATTATCCTGGATCGAAGGCTTTGTCCGTTTTACCCGAGTTCATTATATCATTGCGCCAAGGCCGGCCCATTATAGCCTTCATTTGTTTTCTGGACATTCTCGCCCACGATACCGCCGCTGTTACTGCTTCCCACCCCCGTATCGACCATGGATTTCTGCATCCCCCGGACTCAGTTGAAAAATAAAAAAAGAACCTGAGGCTTTCACCTCAAGTTCTCCTCTTAGCTCACCGTCCGCGGCCGCTCCAAACGGCTCAGCCCCGGAATATGCAGGGTCGACCACTGCGGCAGGTAATGATCGACTTTCGCCACCGCTACGGTCATATCGTCCTGGATCGTATTTTTCTGGTAGCGGATGACGGCTTCCAGCAATCCGTCGGCGATATCCTGCGGATCCTCGGACCGGATTTCCTGAATCAGCCGCTTGATCCACAATTCCTTATTCACCGCGTACCCCGGTGCGTCATACACGCCGTCGGTCATCATAATCAGTGTATCGCCGGGATAGAGCTGCACGGTCACTAGATCCACCTCAATATCCTGGATGATGCCGATCGGCAAATTGCTGGCCGTGATCGGGATCACCTCGTTTCCGCGTTTAATGAAGCTTGGGGAGGAACCGATTTTCAAAAAGGTGGTCCGTGCCGAATACTCATCGATTAACGCCATATCCACCGTAGCGTACACTTCATCCGGGGAACGCAGCATCAATACGGAATTGACGGATTTAATCGCCAGCGTCTCATCCATCCCCGATTGAAGCAATTGTTCCAGAATGCTGAGGGCGGTGCTGCTTTCCAGCCGGGCACGCTCGCCGTTGCCCATCCCGTCGCTCAGCGCTACGGCGTATGTCCCGTTCCCCAGTTCCCTTGCGCTAAAACTGTCCCCGGACAGCAGGTCCCCTCCTTTGGCTGCGCCGGCCACCCCGGTCGTAATTTCATAGGTCTTCGCCGAACCGAATGTCACCGTTGCCAGACCGTCCCGCCGATCCGACATCACCTCCCCGACCACCGCGATATGTTCGCCCAAAATATCCGACAGCAGCGGGGCGATAATTTTTCGGCACTCGTCATAACCGCGGGTATAGGCATGGACGATTTCAATCTCCACGTTGCCGTGATCCAGGTTGACGATATCGATGTTATGAATGGACAGGCCCATTTTTTCAAGAGCCTCCCGGATCTGTTCCTCTTGCTTGTACAAGGCTTGTCCTTCCCGCTGGATTTCCCGGGCCAGGTCCTCCATCACCTGGGACACGCCGGAAAGCTGCTCCGCAACCAGCAACCGGCTGTCGTATATTTGGCGTTTCCAGTGCATATCATGTTGATAAAGGTTGTATTCCCGCTTCATCAGCGCAAGCACCTGATCGGTTTTGATGCAGATCTTATCCCATTTGGGGGGAAGCTCATCCTTGGTGATCTCGGGGGTTTCTTCGACAGCCGTCATCATTTCGGTCATATACTTGTAGGTTTGATAGAACTTGCCGTCCCAGCAGGCATTTCGGCGAAAACAAGTTGCGCAGGCTCCTTCGGTAACCGCATTCATAAAGTGATCGACCTCTTCACTGCGCTTGGCGATTTCCCCCGAGCTCGCGATTTGACCGAAGCTTCGCGACAGCTGCTTGAACACTTCGGAAAACTGGGCGACCCGGCCGGCCGTTATTTCCCGCATTCTTTTGGCGTACTCATGTTGGGTGTTCGTATGATCCTGCGTACCGGGGATATATTTGGCGATTGCGCTAATCACGCTTCTCGGGGTCAGCAGAAACAGCAGGACCGCCGCACAGCTTTCCCATGTGGAGGACATGACTTCGGCCGGGACCGCCAAATAGATGGACAGGATGGAGGAACCCAGCAGCATGCCAAAGCCTACCGCCCATCTGCGCCCCTCCCGCATCATCCCCGCCAACATGCCCGAAAAGGCGAGCAAACTCATCTGGTACAGGGCCGAGGTGTCGGCCAGACTGAGAATCAGACCCGTTACGACCCCTACCGATGCGCCGAGCGCGGCGCCGCCGACCAGTGCAAACAGAAGGATCAAATACCTTGTCAGAATATGCTCGATCGACAGTCCGCCGATCTCCCAACCCACCGTACCGGTCATGATCGAGGCGAGCAAGATGACCAGGCAGACGATTTCTTCCGTGCGCAGTTGGTAATTTCTTTTCCGATACGTAAATACGGGGACCGCCTGAATGAATACCAAGGTGAGCACAAAACTGAGAATCGCATCCATGACAGTCACGACCAGAGCATACCAGGTAAGGGAAGGTCCGATGACGGCCGTAAACAACAGCGCGAAAAAGGTGCTCGTAAACACCATCAACGGGGCGTAAGACAGCTCGGCCCGTTCAAAGGACTCCATGCCTTTATGGATGAGGTAAAAGATGAGAAGTTCCGCCGCGATCACGGCAGCGTGATGTCCGGATACAAACAGGGCTCCGGCAATCATAAGCGCTCCCGTCACCACGGCGATGTCCCGCCGCATAAACATCATCACCGCAAAAAACGCCGCGGCAAAAGGAGCCAGCTCGTCCAAGATCGTCGCTTTGCCGAGCAGGAAGCTCATCAGCAGGAGCAAACCGGTCCATTTATTGGCCGCAAACAATCGGCTGCAGGCCGCAACGAACGGGATCTGCTTCCAACCGTCCCAAGAAACCTCCCCTGCTTGTCCTTTTGCCTTCTTCATCCCTGGAAATGGGATCACGTTCCACTTCTCCATCGCCTGGCACCGCCTTTTCCAATTTTGTAAGGTATGTCCCATTATAGGAGGCGGCAAGCGGAAAGTTTGTCATATACCGGAATCTGGGGCAAAGAATTTTCCGACAAATTGAGAGCGGTTCCCGAATCTCTGCGAACCCAGGCCGCCCAAGCGAATGAGCGCGTCAAGGGGATTTTGTGTTCGCATAAAAGGTTACAAGAGGGGTAACCAATATCTGTTAATTTTATCCGAGAAGATCGTGGATTGCGTTGTAACCTGTCGGTTAAACAGGACAGACGACAAAAATAGAATCCGGCGGAGGGATTCCTCGAAAAAATCATAACCACCCGTCCAACGGGTGGTTTGCTCTTGGGGTATAACCCCCTGTTGCCAAACTGCGCCTAAAGACGCTAGCCTGACAATAAAATTGTTCAGGCTCAGTGTTTTTGTCACTTTCACT
>NZ_JAIUDG010000042.1:0-6472 GCF_020179875.1 Paenibacillus sp. alder61 | reverse complement strand
AAGTGAAAGTGACAAAAACACTGAGCCTGAACAATTTTATTGTCAGGCTAGCGTCTTTAGGCGCAGTTTGGCAACAGGGGGTTATACCCCAAGAGCAAACCACCCGTTGGACGGGTGGTTATGATTGAGGCTTTAGCCAGTTGAGCTCACGAAGCGCGCGAAACAACAAACTACCTGCTATGCGGGTGGTGTAGTGATGCTGATAGCAAAGAACCAGCTGATGGGGTCGTTATCATAGGAGTGTTCAAGCTACTATGTATAACGAAAGGAAATGTGGATTAATGGCTAATCGAAGTGAGTTGTCACAATACAAAGAGGCGCCTAGCGTGCTTGCTTCAAGCTTCCAACTCCAAAAAGATGCAAATCTGCAGGTATTTAAGCCGATCCCCGAGGGGAAAACGAAAAAAAATGCAAATCTGCAGGAATTTCCAGTGATTTTAGAGAGATGAGCCGGTTTCGTCGAAAATTCCTGCAGATTTGCAGGTATTTAGAAATTTTAAGTCCAAACAGGAAAAAAGCCTGCAGATATGCAGGAATTTATGTTATCAAGGTTGTCTGAAGGGGTACTAGTTATATTCGCACCTCTTCAGAGGTAGGCAATAGCGGCGACGTCATAGTAGCTTGAACGAAGTGAAAGCTAGCGCCTTTAGGCGCGAGCCGATAATAAAGGCTTATAGCCCAAGAGCAAACCACCCGTTCACCCGGGTGGTTTGCTCTTGGGAGTTTACGCGCTGCATCAGGACTTGAGCTCGATGGTTTGGCCCAAGCTGCTCCACTCTGCCGAGCTGAGGATTCCGAGGCGCCAGAGGGCAACCCCTTTCAGGTCATAGCGCTTTGCCAGACCGATGAGCGTAGTCATCGAATTTTCGTTTTCGTTATCCAGATTAAGACCCAAAATCAGTTTGCTCTTGTCGGTTTCCTGCAAAGCCAACCGAATCGCCTCATCGACTTTGGCGGCGGGGTCCGGTTGTTTCTTGGTTCCGTAATTGTAAGCCATAATGACGATTTCGTCGGATAGCTCGCCAAGGGCTTTATAGTCGTAACCTTGGTAAGAAGAGTTCAACGGGTGCAGGGCAAGTCCGAGCTTCAAGCCCGCCGCTTTCGTTTGCGTCCTCACTTCTTTCACGAAAGCCGTGAAGGCATCCCGGGTCGATTGTTTCTCGGTGGTGAGGCCGAGTCCTTCGAAATCAAGCATAATGCCTTCAAAGGGATGTTCTGCGGCTGCGGCCAGCATGTCGGAGATCGCCTGCTTGCGGAATTCCGCATTTTCGATCACCTTGGTCAATTCTCCTTTGGCATCGCTGGAGTAGACCATCAAGTACGGTATTGTCCCCGCGGCGGAAGCATCCGTCACCAGTCTCTCGGGAGTTACATCGCCGGCCGCTTGCGGCCAGTTGAAGTCTCTCCCCGTGCGTGTGAATTTCCCGTTCTCATCGATCCGGCTCCAGCCGAAAGATACGGCGTCCAGGCTCGCGATTTTGGGGGCATCGGAAAAAGCGCGGATGGCGTAAAAGCCCAAAGTATACATTTTCTCTTTAGGCGACGAGATCGACACCGTCCGGGAGGCTTGATTCCATTGAACCTTAGCGCCAAACTGCTGGCTGAAGAAGCCCAGGGGGATCAGCGTGTTTCCGCCCGCCGACCGTGGAGCCTCGGCAAGTTGGACCGCGGCGCCGTTAACAGTGGCCTGCTTTTGGTTCAGGGTGAGCACGACGCGTACTTCCCCGTTTGCGTCTTGCTTTACGGCGGTGATGGTCCTTGCTTGGGCATTCCAGGTCACAGGGATCCCCAAAGCCTCGGAAATGGATCGGAAAGGAACCAGTGTGGTTCCTTTGATCACGGTCGGTTCCGTGGATGCGTTTAACGGGTACCCGTCCAAAAGAATTTGGACCGCCGGGGCGGCTTCGATTCGGGCGGACTGCAATCCCCAAAACCCGCTTGCCGCGATCGCGGCGGACAGCAGAATTTTGGCGAGGCGCTTTCGATTCATAACTCTATTTCTCCTCTCAGGGTTCTACTATTTTCCAATATTCCTATCAATATAGCAGAAAAAAATAGATTTTGCATGTCGGTTGAGAGAGGGAGAGGATCCAAGTTTTGCCGCGGGTTGCATTTTGGACGGGCATAGGCTATACTTAATTTCACCGTGCTAGATGGGGAGGTAGCGGTGCCCTGTAACTCGCAATCCGCTGTAGCGAGGTTGAAGTCCTGTTAGCGGTCTTGCCGATGTGAGGTCCGGTCTTTACGGCAGACGTTGACGGACGGGTCCTCCGCAATGAGTAATTGTGAACCTGGTCAGGTCCGGAAGGAAGCAGCCATAAGCAGTCCCACTCTTGTGCCGGAGGGGAGCCTGTCCCGAGTTGCGCCGTAGAGGTGCCGCTTGGATCGCAATGATCAATAACAGGTGCACGGTATTCTAACGCATAAGAACGCATCTTTGTCATTTGGCAAAGATGCTTTTTTATTTCCCGAGATATGAGTTTTTCTGACCTGTCGAGTATAGTATAATAAGAAAGCGGCGAATGGCCGCGGATGGATAGAAAGAAGGTGCCGCAAAATGGAGCATATCGCACTGTACCGTGCTTGGCGGCCGCAGTCGTTTCAGGACATGGTGGGGCAGCAGCATATCATTCGTACGCTGCAGAATGCGATTCGCGAACAGCGGCTGTCGCATGCGTATCTTTTTAGCGGTCCTCGGGGAACGGGGAAGACCTCCACGGCCAAGGTTTTGGCCAAGGCGGTGAACTGCGAGAAGGGGCCCGCACCGGAACCGTGCAATGAATGCGATGCCTGCCGGCGGATTACTGCGGGCGCTGTCATGGACGTGCTTGAAATTGACGCCGCTTCCAACCGGGGGGTCGAGGAAATTCGCGATCTCCGCGAGAAAGTGAAGTATGCCCCCACGGAAGTGCGGCAGAAAGTGTATATTATCGACGAAGTTCATATGCTGACCACCGAGGCGTTTAACGCCCTGCTGAAAACGCTCGAGGAACCGCCGCCGCATGTGATGTTCATCCTGGCGACGACGGAACCGCACCGCCTCCCGGCGACGGTAATATCCCGATGCCAGCGTTTTGACTTTCGGCGAGTTTCCTTAGAGGAGCAAAGCCAACGCTTGCGGACGATCTGCGAACAGGAAGGGATATCGGCGGAGGACGAAGCGATTGAGTATATCGCAAGGCTGTCCGATGGCGGGATGCGCGACGCGCTTAGCATTTTGGACCAGATCTCTTCTTTTTCGGACGGCCGGGTTTCTTACCAGCAGGTTTTGGACATGACGGGAGGGATTCCTTCCCGGCAGTTTGCGGAACTCGCCAGAACCATCCTGGAGGATGATGTCGGCGGGATGCTGCAATTGATCGAAGGCTTCATGCAAGAGGGCAAGAGCGCCGATAAATGCATGGAGAACCTGCTGTATTATTTCCGCGATCTGCTGATGATCAAAATGATTCCGGAAGCGGACAAGCTGACGGAGCGCGTGTTGGATGCCCGGGACTTCCGGGAGATGGCCTCCGCTTTTTCACGTGCGCATTTATTCCGAATTATCGACACGCTGAATCACTATCAGTCGGAAATGAAGTATGCCGCGCAGCCTCAGACGCTGTTTGAAGTGGCGCTCTTGAAGCTGTGCAGCCTGCCTAAAGGAGATGGCTCGGTGCGTGAAGAAGCCGCCCAGCAAGCGGCTGTCCCCGGCGCCGCAGCATCGGAGGTGCAGCAACTGAAGAGGCAGCTCGCGGAACTGGAGCGCAAGCTGGAGCAAGCGCTGCAGGGCGGATTGGCCGGCGGCGCAGGCGGCGGAAGCGAACGTTCGGCTGCGCGGCCACCGGCCAGAAGCAGTGCGCCGCGTTTGTCTTCCCCGGCGAAGCTGCCTTCCGGTCTCGACAAGTATGTCGCTCAGCGGAACAGCCCCGAGTTTATGGCTGTCCAAGGCAAATGGAATCAGATTCTCCAGGCCGTAAAAGACGAGAAGGTCACCATCCACGCCTGGTTTGTTAATGGCGAGCCCGTCTCCATGGTGGATAACGCCGTGCTGGTTGCTTTTAAAAACGATATTCACCGCGAAACCACGGAGAAACCCGCTAACAAGCAGCTTATCGAACAGGTCATGGAACGCCAGCTCGGACATCCTTGCCGTTTGGTGACTATGATGCTGAAGGATTGGAATGAAGCGATTCAGGGGGCGAATGCCGCGCCGAGCGAACCTTTTGAATTGGAGCCGCCTCCCGAAGATGCTGGAGGAAGCGGTAAGGAGCCTTGGGTGGATGAAGCGCTGCAGCTGTTTGGCGAGGAACTTGTCGTTATTAAGGAATAGCCCGGTTTTTGATTTTAGGAGCTACCCCTTATAATAAATGCTGATACTTATGAAGGAGATGTGAGCCCAATGAATAATATGAACCAAATGATGAAGCAAGTGAAGAAGATGCAGGAACAAATGCTGAAAGCTCAAGAAGAGCTTGCCAGCAAAACGGTTGAAGGCAGTGCGGGGGGCGGAGTCGTAACTGTTCAGGTTAACGGTCACAAGAAAGTGTTGTCTTTGAACATCAAACCGGAAGCGGTGGACCCGGATGATGTTGAAATGCTGCAGGACCTTGTGCTGACGGCGGTCAACGATGCATTAAACAAGGCGGAAGAACTTGCTAACCAAGACATGGGCAAATTTACGGGCGGAATGAAAATTCCAGGCTTGTTCTAATTTTTGATTACCGAATTTAGACTGAAGGAGATTGCTCCCATTGTATTATCCCGAACCGATCGCGAAGCTGATTGATGCGTTTACCCGCTTGCCCGGTATCGGTCCGAAGACAGCCGCAAGGCTGGCGTTTCATGTGCTGCGCATGAAAGAGGATGATGTCATCGATTTTGCCAAGGCTTTGGTCAGCGTGAAGCGGAATCTTCACTACTGTTCCATTTGCTGCAACATTACGGATAGCGACCCCTGCCGGATTTGTCAGGATAAAACGCGCGATCCTTCCGTAATTTGCGTGGTCCAGGAGTCCAAAGACCTGGTCGCCATGGAGCGTACCAAGGAGTTCGATGGTTATTATCATGTGCTGCAGGGAGCGATTTCTCCCATGGAAGGTCTTGGTCCGGACGATATCCGGCTGAAGGAACTACTGAACCGTTTGAGTGACGAACGGGTAAAAGAACTCATTTTGGCCACGAACCCCAACATCGAGGGTGAGGCTACGGCCATGTATATCTCGCGGCTGGTCAAGCCGTTTGATCTGCGCGTCACCCGTATCGCCCATGGGCTTCCGGTTGGCGGAGATCTGGAATATGCGGACGAGGTCACGCTCTCCAAGGCGTTGGAGGGACGGCGCGAACTGCATTAATCCACTTACTGGACAAGGACCCTGATTGGCTTCGGCCAAGTCGGGGTTCTTTTTTTGCGGCCAATTTAGGTTCTAAGTTTGTCCTTCTTTCGATACATATGAAATAGAGCGTATGCGATGGGAAGGAGTGAGCTGGTTTGAGGTTTTGGAGATCCAGACTTCGTCGCTTGAATGGGGTCGCGCCTGATTTGAATCAAGAGATGGATTATAAAGAACAGCTGTACCGGGAGGTCTGCAAGGCGAGGGATGATTGGCGCAGAGCGCGCTGGGCTTTTGAAGAGGCGCAGGGGGAAGAGGAGGTGGATGTGGCGATTTATTTGCTGGAAGCCGCGGAGCGGAGGTATCAAATCCAGTTGAAGCTGGCTAAGCAAGCTAAAGTGGATTGGGATGCGTTTAGGAATGGGGCTTATTTTTGAGGAGGGGCTTGGATGAAAATTGCGCTGACCGGAATTTTGATCGTTTCTCTAATTTCGCTTTTATATATTACGATATCAAGGCGGTTGGGATTTGCTTGGCTGACTAGATTAGGTCTGCATGTTGTTCTTGCGGCTTTGGGTCTTTATTTGGTTAACTTCTCGGGAATCGCAACGGAAGCCTATATTCCTTTAAATCCGGTAACCGTGACTACAGTGCTGGTGCTTGGACTCCCCGGGGTAGGTCTGCTGCTTGGCTTAAAACTAACCATGATATGACAGTTGACGGGGCTTCATGATCTATGGTACATTATAAATCGCTTCTGAAATGGACAAGCGCTTACAGATTTAGAGAAACAACTTAACAATCAAAAAAGTTCTTGACTTGAGAGAAGCAGACGTGATATATTATAAAAGTCGCCGCTGAAATGCGGATATGACGAAAGAAACGAAGTTGATCTTTGAAAACTGAACAACGAGTGAGTATTAAAATGATGGAATTTAAATCGACCTTGTGTCGTTTGAAAATCCATCCTATGAGAATTAATTTTCTCGTCAGTAACTGATTGAGCTAAGGCTCTTTCGAATAAAGCATCAAAACTTTATTGGAGAGTTTGATCCTGGCTCAGGACGAACGCTGGCGGCGTGCCTAATACATGCAAGTCGAGCGGAGTTAATCGGGAGCTTGCTCCTGATTAACTTAGCGGCGGACGGGTGAGTAACACG
>NZ_JAIUDG010000041.1:0-22077 GCF_020179875.1 Paenibacillus sp. alder61 | reverse complement strand
ACGTGTTACTCACCCGTCCGCCGCTAAGTCAACCAGGAGCAAGCTCCCGATTAACTCCGCTCGACTTGCATGTATTAGGCACGCCGCCAGCGTTCGTCCTGAGCCAGGATCAAACTCTCCAATAAAGTGTTTGACTTGCTCATTTAAAAAACTGACGAGAATTTTAATTCTCATTTAATACTCACTCGTTGTTCAGTTTTCAAAGATCAACTTCGTTCATTTCGTTATCGCCTCATCAGCGGCAACTTTTATATCTTATCACATCAGCAAACCTGATTGCAAGAACTAATTCTTACCAGTTTGCTTACCGTGCCGCCGTCGAAGCGGCCGGAGTAATAATATATCATATTCCGCAACCACCTACAAGTGATAACTTTTTCCAGAAGGTTCAGTTTCGATGCTTCAAATCGTTCCTAAAAGCTTCGCCACAACCGACCGGACACTTATCTTACCACGAACAAAAAAGGATATCCATATATAAAGATATCCAAGGAAAATGATTCATAATTTACCGCGTTTGTTTTTTACAACTGCTCCTGTAGCGCCACAATGGTATCGCGAATCGCTTTTTCGTGAGGGGTCCAAACGAGAGGTCCGATATGCTTTTCATATTTTTCCCCGCTCAGGACAAACGGCTCTTCCGTCAAATAAAGCATCTCAACAACCTCTTTCATCACCGGATTAAACCACCCCGCCAGGGTCAGGCTAATCCTCCCCATCGGAACCACCGATTTTTTTCGTCCGCTGGCGTTCTGGGCGAATCCGACCAGCTCGCGCCCCGAAAGCAGCCCCGGTCCGGGAATGTGCCAGTTTTGTCCGTAAGAGGCATCCCGCTCCGCAATATTTACGATCATGTTAGCCGCGTCGGGCAGGTAAACATATTCCCGAGGGACCTTCATGTTACCGATAAAAACGGTACCCTTACCGGCCGCAATGGCCTGCATGGTTAAGGAAAGATATGAAGCTTGAGCTGTGGGCCCGTAATAATCGGGCAGCCGGACGATCAGCGGGCGAGCTTTTTCCCAACGTGAACTTAGAATCATCTTCTCATAGGCTAGACGGGTCTTCCCCTTGCGGGTATGCGGATTTTTGGGGTGTTCTTCCGTCGCTTTTTCCACGGTTCTTCTGCCGTAAGGGTATATCCCGTCGACAACCACCACTTTAGCCTCCAGACGTTCGGCGGACTGCATTACCGCTTCGCCCAAAGGCAGCAGGCGGGTCTCCATCTCATGATAGGGGATGTTGGCACTATGAAAAATAATATCCGCCCCGTCGGCAGCCTTCACGATGTCCTCCGTCCGAAACGCATCCCCAGTATACAAACTCAACAAAGGGGTAGGACCGATCTCTTGTTCGAGTCTCTTCAATTTCTCCATCGATCTCCCGAACGCAATAGTTTCTACTCCCCGTTTGACCAACTCGGCGGTTAATGGATGGCCTACGCCCCCGGTCGCACCCAATACAATCGCTTTTTTCATCTTAACATTACTCCCTTCAATTGATATATAATTTTTGTTAGTGATTGATCAATCACAAATTCTTTTAAAAAAGATCCCCTCAACCAAGATCTTTTTTCATCAGCTGCGGAAGATCCAAAGCCATCGTCAAATTACACAACAAGCCTCTGGCCATAAAATTTTCGGTTCGCCATTGCGGCTGCTCGATTCCCGCTTCTTCAAACGCACGCAAAACTATGTGATGGATTTCCGCCATCCCTTTACGCATCGCTTCGCGGATCGGTTCCTCCTGAATCGTCTGCGCCTGCATCTGGAGCAGGATCTCATTCCGATGTCTCTCCATAATTCCTTCATAGTCCCGGATTAAGCCTGCCTCCAAATGCTCTTTACCCGCCGATTGAATGGTACGCTCAAAAGCCTGCTGTATCCTTTGAAATGAAACTTCCAACGCGGCGACCATCAACGTCTCCTTATTAAAAAAACGGAAAACATACGGCTGCGAAATCTCCGCCCGTTCCGCCACTTGCGCGGTGGTTGCCCGGTAATACCCGATTTCCGCAAATACTTCAATCGCTGCGTTAACAATGTCGGTGCGCCGATTGGCCGAGGCCGCTCTCTTTGCCATGGTTTGGTACCTCCTTCATTCCTGAGTTAATGCAACTCGCCGGAATTGTTATTGATTGACCAATCACTAATTTTGATTTTATATTACCTGATCCTTCCTCCCTAAGCAACTCTTTTTTTCAATAAAAAGCATAAAACGCAAAAAATCCGCGTTACCCGCGGATTTTTCGGACAGTTTGTCCTACAGTCCCCTCTTGCTTCAAGTCCTATTGCGGACTCTTGGTAAAGATTTGGAACAGTACGCCGAACTTATCGGTAACCATGGCGTAGCCCGGACTGAAAAACGTTTGCTGCAGCGGCATCTCCACCTCTCCGCCTTCTTGAAGCGCGTTAAAGATCCGTTCGGACTCCGCATAATCATCCGTTGTTATACAGATGGAAAGCATGCTTCCTTTTTGCGGGGGATTGCCGGGAAAAGAGTCGGAGAACATCAGGACCGAGTCTCCTACCTTTAAGGTCGCATGCGAAATGCGTTCCTTCACTTCCTCCGGCAGCGGGAACTCGGGATTTTCCGGCATCTCACCAAAGCTTTGGATGAAAAGCACCTCGGCTTTCAGCGCTTGTATATAGAAGGCAATCGCTTCCCTCGCACTACCATCCATGGTTAAATAGGAATTCAACTGTAGAGCCATGAATTTCACACTCCTTCATTTAAGGTATCCACGGCTATCATACATTTATTTAAACTGATTTTCCACATGTTCCAAATCCGCGCGGTCTTGCTCCAGACTTTCCTTCGCCCGATCGATCGGTTCCTGGTTCATGCGTCCCTCGGCTTGTGCGATGGCGTTTTCCGCCTTTTTAATCGCGTTGCGGGCGTTTTGAATCGTCTCCTCTCTCGGATGGGACTGTGCCTGATTTACAGCGCGACGCACATTTTCGACGGATTCCTGAGCCTGCGAAATCGGGTTCTGCGATTGCAAACTGGAAAAGGGATTTTCTTTCATTATAGCCTCCTAAGGATATGGATTTGGTTCATCCTGTAATCCTAATTTGAAGCAAACCGGCGCGGATTATACCCTTTTAAAAAAGAACGGAGGACCACACTTTTACGGCGGTGACGGCGATGATGGCCACCAAGCCGTACCGAAGGACGCCGGTATCCATTTTGGCCGCAACCCGGGAGCCGAGCGGCGCCCCGATCAAACAGCCGATAACCGAAAATACGGTGGGCAGGACCGGGATTCCGCCCGCCGCTAGCTTTCCGGCAACTCCGCCTACGGCCGACAACAAGACAATCGCCAACGAGGAGGCTATCGCTGTCCGTACCGGTATGTTCAGAACGGTCAGCATAATCGGAATGAGCAGGAACGCCCCGCCGGCCCCCACGATCCCCGAGGCAATCCCGACGAGAAAGGCCAGAACCATGGCTACATATGCGGGAAAATCCGCGTTTTCCCCGATCTCCGGAGCGTTTCCCCTCGGTGGGACCAACATCAAGGCCATAGCCAAAATTGCAAGTATGCCATAGGTTAGATTAATAAGATTCCCGGCAACAAAACCGGAGGCTAGTCCGCCCAGCAAACTTCCGGCCAGTATGCTCGTTCCCATATAAATTACAAGTTTTCGGTGAACTCCCGGAGACTCCGGCTTCTTTCTACGCGTTAGTTGCACAGCAAAAACTCCTGACAAGGCGGAAAAGAACACCTGAAACATACTGATCGCCGAAACTTCCAGCGTGGTAAACCCGGCAAGCCCCAGAGCCGGAGGTACAAAAAGCAGCAAAGGATAATTGATGATCGCCCCGCCGATCCCGAACATGCCCGCCAGAAACGATCCCGCCACTCCAAGCAGAACCATGACAAGTAGTAATAAAATGCTGATCACGTCCCTTATAAAAGCCATATACGAACCGAATCGAATCCGTTATAATAATACCAAGTAAATTAATCAGAAAAGAGGAATTAACGGATGTCCGGTCTGTTCAAAAAATGGTTTGCCCCCAAATGTCCCGTATGCCAAAAACCGCTCGCCGCAGACCGGGAACCCGTATGCCACGTCAAAAAATGCCCGGACGGCCATTACCGTGAGGAAAGTTACTACACGCTCGGTGTCCGGGTTACCTACCATTATAACTCCAATGAACAACGGGAGTAATTCCTGAATGCCCTATTTTGCTACGCCTCTCCCCTTTCCTATATAATGGATTGGATAGAAGAATTATCGGGGAGGACACATCTGTGAAGAATTTTGAAGTTTTACTGGAGAAATACGCCGAACTGGTTGTAAAAGTGGGCGTGAATATACAGCCCGGTCAGGTTTTGATTGTTCAAGCACCGTTGGAGACCGTTGAATTTACCCGCCTGGTCGTCGCCAAAGCCTATGAATCCGGGGCAAAATACGTCCAGGTGGAATGGGATGACGAGGCAATTACCAAAATGCGTTACGAGAAAGCGCCTGACGATTCCTTCGGCTACTATCCGAAATGGCAGGCGGACATGGTTGAACAATTGGCCGAGGGAGGCGGCGCTTTGCTGAACATCAAGGTTCCCGACCCGATGCTGCTCAGCGGCGTGGACGGCAGCAAAGTCGCTGCAGCCGTAAAAGCAGCGGCGGTGGCTCGCGAGAAATTCCAGGGCTATATCCGAACCAACAAAATCAGCTGGTCGCTGATCAAAGCTCCGACTCGGGCCTGGGCCAACAAGGTGTTCGCCGACCTGCCCGAAAACGAACGGATTGAGGCGATGTGGGAAGCGATCTTCCGGATGAACCGTGTCAGCGAAAACGAAAATCCCATTGAGGCTTGGCGAAGACATATTGCCGAACTTAAGGAAAGACAGGAGTATATGAACAAAAAGCGGTATAAGAGCCTGCATTACCGCGCGCCGGGAACGGACCTGAAGGTCGAACTGCCCGAAGGACATCTATGGCTTGGCGGAGGAGACCATAACGAATCCGGCGTATACTTCGTGGCCAACATGCCTACGGAGGAAATTTATTCGATGCCGCTCAGAACCGGAGTAAACGGGACGGTGACGAGCACGCTCCCGCTGAATTTAAACGGACGGTTGGTTGAAGGCATTCGCTTGACCTTCAAGGACGGTAAGGTCACGGAATATGATGCCGAAACCGGGCGTGAGCATCTAACCGCCCTCTTGGCTACGGACGACGGCGCCTCCTATCTGGGCGAAGTGGCCCTGGTGCCCCATCATTCCCCGATTTCTTTAATGAACCGGGTTTTCTACAATACGGGGATCGACGAGAACGCCTCTTGCCACTTTGCCTTAGGGAGCTCCTACCCCGTCAATATCAAGGGGGGGACAAAGCTCACCAAAGAAGAACTGCTGCAAAAAGGGGCCAATGTCAGTTTGACTCACGTCGACTTCATGATTGGATCGGCCGAGCTTGAGATCGACGGCGAACTTCAAGACGGTACGATCGAGCCTGTATTCCGCAAAGGAAACTGGGCATAATGCTTTAGCCGCTGCTCTAACCAAAAAAGATCATGTAACGCCTGATCCCTAAGATTAGCGTTAATCATGATCTTTTTTTTAGGTTGAATCCCGAATTAAACCGGTTGGGGCGGGGGCATCCCTGTCGATATATGCATATCCTGAAAAAAACAATACAAAGGTGACATCGATGCTGGCGTTTATATTAGCGAGAGATACACCGCCTTATCTATATCGGCAGACCGAACGTTCCCTGCTCTCTGTTCTGCCCGGGATCAAGATTATCGTCATCTCGACGGTTCAAGGCGGGGACTGCGGGGAACAAATCAACAACGCCTTGGCCGCATCCGGCGAAGACTGGTTCCTTACGTTCATTGCCGGAGAAATCGTTAAGCCGGCGCTGGCCGGACAATTGGAACACTGGCTCCGTACCGTTCATAGCGATACGGCGGGAGCGGTTCTGGACGATGCTTCAGGAAGCCCCTCGAGTTTCCTTCCGGAAGCACCCGTTCCCCGCGGTCCTGTACTTTGGCGAAAAGAAGCGGTTTGGAGCGGCCATTTCCCCGGATTTCCAACCCGGTCCGAATGCCCGTTCGATCAGTATCTTTTCATCGATAAGCAGCATCAAGTTTCCCAAAAATGGAAATGGCGGCCGCTCCGCGAAGAGCTCTTGATCCCGAGTCCATTGCCGCCGCCTCCTTGGCTTAAAGAGCCCGAAACGCGAAAATGGATTCTCCCGCTCCTGCTCGCTAATGATCACGACGATGAGACGGTGGGCCACGACTCCCACCGCCAACCCCCGCGAATCAGTATCGTCATCTCCTCCTATAATGACGGCGCCTATTTGCCTTGGTCCGTACGTTCCGTGCTGGCCCAATCCTTCTCGGAATGGGAGCTGATCCTCGTGGATGACGGATCGACCGATGATACGGCTCAAATCATCCAGCGGCTTTCCGGGATCACCTCGCGGATTCGCGGGCTTACATTGCCCGAAAATCGAGGTAAGTCGCATGCGCTGAATCAAGCTCTCCGAGAAGCTCGAGGAGAATGGGTTCTTGAACTGGACGCCGACGATTGGCTTGCGCCCGGGTGCTGCGCCGAATTGCTTGAAGGAGCCGAAGCGATGCCGGACGCTGCCGTCGTTTGGGCGCAGCATGTACAATGGCAGGAGCGGGCGAACAAACAGCTGGTGCTTCGTTCCGTTTCCCGGCAAGCTCCCGTCATGAGCCCCGAAGATCTGTTGATCCGGGCGGAACCTTTGGCTCCGCGACTGCTCAAAACCGCGGTGTTAAGAGAGCTCGGAGGCTGGAACACGGCAGCCCCGTTTGCCGGACGACTTTACGAAGATCTGGAGCTGCTCCTTCGCATCGTGCGGCAATCTCCAGTTTCCTTTGTCCCCAAACCTCTTTATCACAGACGGATTAGAAGAGGGAGCATTACGCATCGGCAGCGGCAAGAGACCTACATTAAATGGGAGTCCTGGATGCGGGATAAGTTGGACTTCTATTAGTGGAATAAGCTCTTTATGCACTACTGCGGAATCCGCACGAAAATCACATTGTTCGAGACCACGGTGACCTGACGAGGCTCGGGAATATAATTGGAGCTCTCGGCCTGGACGACAAACGTCTCGTCGAAAACATTCAGAATCTGACCCTGCAAAAATTGGTTGGTGAAGATCACCTCAATTGATCTTCCGATAAATGCACTTAACCTTTGTTCGAAATCCATTCGCTTTACGCCCTCCTCTATTTCACCACTTAAGATACCGATAAAACTTGATCAAACGGAATGAGAACAATGCTGCCGTCCGGTTCCACAATTTCGATATAGTCCAACCCGATCGCCACCAAGGTACCGAAAATCGGGCCGGCGGCGGTGTCGATCGTTACGCTTGTATTTAACAAAGGAGTCAGCAAAGTAATGAGCCCCTCGTATTCTTCCTCTGGCCCCGTATATTGTTGAACCTGCTGTCTCAAGGCGTTGATGTTGGAAAAAGCGTCATCGATTTGCCGCTGCTGCGAATTAACTTGCCGAAGGATGCCGTCGACTAATTGATGCAATGCGGTAATCCGGGCATTTGCGTTTTCCAGTGAGTCTTGAGCGCCGCCTCCTCCACGTGTTAAGCTATCGTTCGTTTTTCCCGTATGTTGAACGGCGTTTCCGCCGGTAGTCGTACCCGCTCCGGTTCCTGCTCCTGTGCCCGGTGCCTGTGCTGGAGGAGACGGCGGCTGCGATTTGGCCGCGGTTTGGGCCGCCAACTGGCTAACCTGCGTTTGCAAGGTGTTCACCCGGACGTTCAGTTCACTCACATTTCCGTTAAGTTGACCGACCTGCAACTTTAGGCGAATAAATTTGCGCTTTAGACTATGACGAACTTTGCCGCGTTTCCCCGTCCATATCCCCAGTTTGGGTTTACGCTTCAATATCCGTCTCTTGTGTTCCGGTTTTCCGTAATCCGGAACATTCGTTTTCCCCCATAACACTCTCACGTTTCCTACCTCCTCACTTTGATACGGTAACTTATGTCATTCGCCTCCGTACGGCAACCTATCTTGGCAAAGATAAGGAAAAGGCCTAAGCGCGAAGTGAATTGCGGGGAGTGAATTGCCGGATATTTTAGGCAGGCGGGCTTTCGCCCCATGCGGAGACTCCGCTTCCCTCATAATTTAACTTAGACATTGGTTTAGGGAGGAGAGCTCTGTTGAATACAAAAGAAACTCGCATCGGCGAACCGGTTCGAAACCAACTTTCCATGAAAGCCGGGATATCGGCGCACTTAAGGGCAGGAGCCGGAGAAATACTTCCGCGGGAGACCGTCCCGCACGCCGTCCCTCCGGCAATATCTCCCCCTTTATCCGGGAACCGCGGCGGTACAACTAGCGAGCTGTATGATGTTTTTCGCTTCCCGGTGATTGATTGGCATTTCCGATGGCAGCGTCCGCAGCAGATATCCCGACAGTTTGCCAACCAGGGGCATCGCGTTTTTTACGTCACGACGGAAATGATTCCGCTCCCTTTGGAAGCCGTAACCAAAGAGGAACTCGCACGCTATGTCAAAATCAAAAAAATCGCGCCGAGAGTGTGGAACGTAACCCTTTGCTCCCACGCCAGACTCAACCTGTATCAGGACCAAATGAGTCCAAGGGACGTGGATTTTTTGCGTCTGTCCGTCGAAGTCGTCAAGGAGAAGTTCGGCATCACCGAGATGGTGTCCATCGTGGATCTTCCGTTTTGGTTACCGCTCGTTGAAAATTTGACGCAGCACACGACCGTTTATGATTGCATGGACGACCATGAGGGGTTCTCCACAAACGCTGCTTCCATGCTGCAACTAGAGGAAAGAATGATCCGCCGCGCCGACTTGGTGCTTGCCTCCTCTCAAGGACTTCTGGAGAAGCTTCAAAGTCTCCGTCCCGATGCGTCCCTGCTTCGCAATGCGGCGGATGTCGGCCATTTTGCCCAGACGGCCCAGGTTCCGACGGCTGCCGAACTGGAAGAGATCCGCGGCCCGGTGATCGGCTACTACGGCGCCATCTCCGACTGGTTTGACATCGATCTGATTCGGGAATTGGCGGAAAAAAGAAAAGATTGGACTTTCATCCTCATCGGGCATACCTTCGGCTGCGATATTTCAAAAGTGGAGCGTTTGAAGAATGTTTTGCTGCTCGGCGAAAAACCTTATGACCAACTCCCCGGGTATCTGCGCCGATTCGATGTTGCGATGATCCCTTTTAAACAGAACCGTCTGACGAAGGCGACCAACCCGGTCAAGCTTTATGAATATCTGGCGGCAGGCAAACCGGTCGTTTCCACGGAACTGCCCGAGGTCGCTGCGGTGTCCCCCCAACTCGTCGAGATGGCTGCGGACCCGGTCTCTTTCGAGCAGGCCATTCAAACCGCATTGAGAAACAAAACCGCCGAACGGGAGAAGGAGTGCCGGGAGTTTGCCCGCAGGCATTCCTGGGAGCAGCGTTACGCGGACATTCACGAACTCATCGTTCAACAAATGTATCCCAAAGTTAGCGTCATTGTCGTGACCCACAACAATTGGTCGTATACCCAGCAGTGTTTGCGCAGCCTTCTCCGCCCCGGACATTATCCCAATCTGGAGATCGTCGTGGTTGACAACGCCTCCACCGATCAAACTGCCCAGCGATTGGGAGGGATTCGGGACCGCCGAATTAAAATCATACTTTCGAAGCGGAATTTGGGCTTCGCCGCGGGAAATTCCCGGGGAATCGAGCTGGCGACGGGAAAATACTACATTTTGCTCAATAACGATACGATCGTCCCGGATGGCACTTGGATTACCCGCCTCCTCCGTCCACTGCGGGAACATCCCGACGTCGGAATGACCGGGCCGATGTCCAACTTTGTCGGCAATGACCAGGCGCTGGACCATTTCGTGGGGAACCCGGCCTCCGGAGCCCATCCCGATTGGCTTCAGGATTTTTACCGCTTTAACCAGGGACGCGCAAGAGCCACCGATTTGCTGGGATTTTTTTGCGTGGCTATGAAACGGGAGGTTTGGGAGAAGGTCGGTCCGCTGGATACCGGCTACGGCATCGGGATGTTCGAAGATGACGATTACTGCGAGCGGGTGCGGGCCGCCGGATATCGTCTGGTTGTGGTGGAGGATGCCTTTGTGTATCACCACGGGAGCGCCACCATGCGGAAAATGCAGCCGGATGTCTATAACGAACTTTGGGAGAAAAACAAAAGCTATTTCGAGCGGAAATGGGGCAAAGCCTGGCGGACTCCTTCGCGGCCAGACAACCTCTTCGCTTTGACGGAAACTCCCGGTCAGACAGCGGAACGAATCCGTGAGGCCGGCGTCCCCTGCATTCTGATTTTAGGTGAAAATAAATGGACGGCGCAGGCCGCGCGATGGCAATACCTCGTCAGGGAGCTCGCTTCGAGTCAAAACTGTCTCCTGATTATTAACACCCTCCGCCATTATAACCGGTCTATCATGGGCTTTCGAAAAGGCGGGCATCTGCTTTATTTGACGAACCGGATGGATTTGCTGGCGGAAGCGAACCTGGACGCCGTGATCTACTGCGGCGAGCCGGCACCGATCCCCGTTAGAGCCAAACGTCTTATCGCCGACAGCTTCGCCTATCCCGAAGACCGGCTCGGACTACTCTCCGCCGCCCTGCCCGACTTGGAGCGATGGGTGTTCCGCGATCCGGCCGATTTTGCCCGACGGCTAAAGGAGGAAGCGCTCGAATTCCGCCCCTTGGTTCAAAGCTCCAGCTAAATGCGAAAACCCTCCGGCGCGTTTATTTGCCAAAACGGCAATCCTATACGCTGGAGGGCTTTACTCTCTTTCGATTCGATTAGCTATCGTGGACCGACTGCTGCAAATAACGCCGAATCACAGCCGGGTGCTCCCCTTTAAATTCCGTGGTGGCAATCGTATACTCGGGATGGGCGTAATTCCAATCCGCTTCGCCCTGATTCTCATGCAGATTGACGTCGCCGCGCCGGTTATCGTTAAACTTGATTTTTTTCCCCAAGGCGTAATGGTAATGGTAAATGGGGATTTCGACCCTGCCTCGCGGAATCTGCCAAATGCTTTGGCCTCCGGGTCCCTCAAGCGTACAATGGTGCTTCTCGTCGCGGTAACGGATGCCGATGCCGGAACGCCACATCCGGGTAATATCATTCGACCATCTTTCATCCCCGGGACTGTTCACGCGCAGCGTCTGGGGATCTCCCCAGAAATTCACGAAGGGAAACTGGTAGATATGCACCTCCTGGCGGCTCATCAATTCCGGAAGTGCTTCCTTAAACCGGTCATCCACGATTTCATCGATATCCAAATTCATGATCCAGTCTCCGGTGGCCTGATCGATCAAAAAATTGCGCACCCGCGATTCATCCCAATCTTCCGTATAAGGAAGACCGGTTTGCGGCATAGCGAACAATTCGATCGGATAACTCCGTTGTTGAAAGCTTTCAATAATGTCAAGCGTGCCGTCCGTGCTGCCTCCGTCGACCATAATGATCTCATCGGCATAAGCGCCCACGCTCTCCAAATACAGCGGAACGAACGTAGCTTCATTCAGGACAGGAACAATCACCGATAATTTCATTCCCATCTTCCCCATCTGCTCCTTTTCTTCTACATGTTTTTGCGTTTCTCCTCAAGCAGCAGGCGCATCTCCCTCTCATTCCCCCACGCGGCTTTATAACGCAAGTAAAGCTTGTAGTTCTCGTCATAGTGCGGATTCCCGCCGGGGCCGACAAAGGGATGCCAGAAATGAAACAATTCCCCTTCCAGGCGTATGTGTTTGCCTACCATAGTATCCACGGAGTAGGCAAACGCTTCATCCTCACCGCCCCAACCGATAAAGCGCTCATCATAACCGCCAACGCTTTCAAAGGATTGCCTCAGCAGCACGTTCATCCCGCCTACGAAATAAGACGCTTCGGCCGGTTTTGTATCGGGTTGAACCGGCAGCGGCCAACTGCCGCTCCCTTCCAGTACGAGCCGATGCGAAACGTCTTTGGACAGACGGTTGATTCGCGCAAACGGAATGACCCAACGGTCCGCACTCAGGAGCTGCACAGATTGAAGCAGAAGCTCGGGATTATAGACAAGGTCGTTGTCCGCGATGACAAAAACACGTCCTTTCGCTTGAGAAGCGGCGCGATTGATCGCCTTTGATCTGCTGAAAGGTTCATCCAAGTCTTCGCCGATGCATAACTGCGCCCCCGGCAGCATGCGTTCATAGAACCGCCTGACATATTGAAAGGCCTGATCTCTAGGCCCGTCATCCGGCTTATACGGCATCAGTACGGATACATCCTGAAACATATGTCCATCCCTCCAAACTTATCTCGGCCGCTTCAGAAAGACACCGAGTTCGCGGTACTTTCCCGTTCCGAACGTATCCGCCAGCTTTACGTACTCTTCAAACCCCGTATGCTTGAACAACAGGGATTTCTCCTCTTCGATCCGGTCACCGGATTCCCAGAACAGCAATCCATGAACCGCACAATCTAGCGTACTAAGAAATCGTTCGCTGAGGCCGGAATCCCCCATTAAGTGGTAAAATACCGTAAGCAGAATCCCGATTTCGTATCCCTGAAGTCCGACGAGACGCTCGAATGGTTCGCGAACCAGTTCAAATTCAGCCCGCTCCAACCGGTTCAACCGCATCAGCAATTCCGCATGCAGCGGGTCGGGCTCAATGCCGGTCACCTGAGCGCCTTCACGCGTGAAGTGACGGGCATAATAACCGATATTGCAGCCGATATCAAGCACCTTCGTTCGTTTCAAGTCCCGGGAGCCCAGGTACTCCAGAATTACATCCAGCCTGGTTTTATAAAATTCATCCCGCTCGCTTCTCTTTCCGTAGAAATGGGGATGCAGGATCGGCGTATAAATGAGATTCCTTTGCTGCAAAGCTACCATCTGCACCGTGTCTTCCAGTGCCTCGGGGTTCAGCCAGGTTTCATAATCCGCACGGGTCATCCGGACCGGGATTCGCCTTAAACCGGAACAATACAGAAAAACAGCCCGATGATGACCGTCTTGAATATTAAATCTCCCCGGCGTACGATAGGTAACGAGCGGAGGATTCTCCGTGAAATAGCCCGGGTCGTTTTGCAGATAGGAGCGCATATTTACGTATTCCATCCGCTTCTGATTTAGCAGGCCTTCCCGGTCCATCGGCGGCGCGACGCCTCTAAGGTGGTGAATGCGCTCGTACCAAGCCAAATAGGGTTCGGGTGAGGCTCCGGACTCGCCGTAAAAATAGCGGAACAACTCTCGATGAGGCTCCATCCGCATCAACGAGATGTCGGAATGGAGTTTATGGTGGGTAAACCACTCTTCCGTAAAAGAGGGGATCGTGTACTCTTTTTTCGCCGTGCGTACATCCACATCCGTAAACACCAGCTCGATAGGTACCTCGGTCGTAACGTATTGTTCGGCAGTCAATGTCATCCTCCCCGTTTCCATATAGTAATACGCCGTAATTCGTCATAAACCGAACAGGACCCGGATCCATCGGGCTGCCCCCTGATCAATTCTCCAATGGTCTTCGATCTGTTGCCGGCATCGTAAACCCAGGTTTTGCAGAGCCGTTCTCTCCTTTTTATACCGGTCAATTGTCCCGATGTAAGCCTCCGGGCTGTCGCTGCGAAGGATCAGTTCGTGAGCGGCGGAAGGCGCGGCTTCCCGGATGTAACCGACATCCGTGGAAAGGACCGGCTTGCCGCAGGCAAACGCCTCCAGCGCCGTGGCCCCGCCTCCCTCGTTCGAGGACGTGATCAGAAGAAGATCGATGGAATGATAAAAGGAAGGCATATCCTCATGGGCATACCGGCCCGGGGTATCCAAAAACCGCACCATGGCATCCCGCTCAAAATGGCGGCGAATGGGGACGAACAAAGTATCGTAATTCTTGGACCGTTTGTTCCGATCTCCCGCCCACCCGACAACCAGAGGTTCGTCCGAAGATCTCGGACGCTCGTCGGGACGAAACAGGCCATGGTCCACAAAATGACCGATATACTCAATATCAGCCCGAGGCGCCAGTTGCTTCAACTTCTCCGCGAGCCTGTGGTTCATGCTGCCGATCTTGGAAATTCTCGGGATCACCAGCCGCAAAAATTCCGGATCCGGAATCAGTTCATCCTGCCACTCCCGATAAGTTTCGTAGTTTTTACTGAAGTAGTAATAAGAGACGGCTGCGGAGGAATCGATACGCACATGTTTAAAGATGGCGTACGCGGCGATCCCGAGACACATCGCGGAAATCGTCCGATACTCCGCATTTAAAGCGGCACTGCCCTTTTCCCGGAGATAATCGTCCAGTTCCCTGGCGGACATGATATCGAGGGCGGGATGATGCCGCTGGATCGTTTTTGCCGTTTTTCCGAGTATCCACCACTCCACGTCATACAAAAGCAGGTCTTTCATATCCCTAGACGCTCACCTCCCGCTTCGCCTGTACCGCCATATTTGATCATATTCGAGCTTGCCCCGCCAAGTTACGGGGGCGGCGAAATTGATGAAATAGCCTCGTCCTGCGCGATCGCCCAAACATGAAGAAGACTCCGCGATTGAAAACCGCAGAGTCCTCTGTTGTGGGAAGCGATATTTAAATGTTAAGCAATCTTCCAAAGGCTAGGGTATTCTACCCGACAAGAAACGAAGCAGTTTCTTTCGTCTCTTCCTTTTTGCAAGAGAGTTCATGGTAAATCAACTGCCTTTCCGGATCGACATGGAACATGACATCCGTCTGGTGTTTTCCTTTTACCACTTCCCACTTGTTATTACTTTACCCCGCCCCAGGCGGATGAAACGGGAATATCGATATTTCCATAAAAAATTTCAGACCGTCCCCCGTTCAGCCATCCGTCCGGCGATTTCACCGGCGATTTGTTTCCCGTTGGCAATGCAATCTGGAATGCCGACCCCGTAATAAGAGCATCCCGCCAAGTAAACGCCGGGATAGGCGGTGGCGATTTTTCGCTCCAGCGACTGTACCAGCTCGTGGTGCCGAATATGGTAATTCGGCATGGCATCCAGCCATTTGGTTACGATGTGGGTAACCGGCTCGCTGCGAATACCCAAGCTGGCGGCCACATCTTTAAGAGCCGTGTCCAGAAGTTCATCCTCCGAAAGACTTTGAAGCCATTCGAAGGACGGTCCGGAACTTTTGTAAAACAACCGGACCAGCAGACGGCCGTCCCTTGACGTATGCTTCCATTTCCGGCTGGTCCATGTGCAGGCATCACAAACGACATCCGGAGATTGCGACACGATAAAGCCGGTTCCGTCGACCTTCAATTCCCCGTCGGGGAGATCGAAGCCCAAATAGACACTAATCATGGAACTGCTGCGCATTCCGGAAAAATCCTCGTCAAGCAGGCCATCCTTGAGTAAAGCCTGAGCCGCGGTGTGCGGCGTGGCGACCACAACAAAATCGGCTTCCCTCTCGCTCCCGTCCGAAAGCCGGAGCTGATAGCGGCCCCCGGCACGGGAAATCGCTTGCGCCGAAATCCCCTTCAGCAGTTCCACATCCTCCAGCTTGTCTTCGATCCGATCCACCAACGCGGAAACGCCGTCCCGAAAGGAGAAGAATTTCCTGTCCCCGCTTCCCTTAAAGGTCTGACGGTTTTCGGCCAGGCCTTTCATGATGCTGCCGTACTCGTTCTTATAATCCAGGAGGTAGGGCAAAGTGGAAGCCAGCGTGAGTTCGCTCAGCTTACCGGAATACACCCCGGATAACACCGGCGCGATTTGTTTCTCCACCATTTCCTTGCCCAGGAAGGCTTCCAGAAAACTCCCCACCGAGTCGTTTTTCGTAAACGTCTCATTCGGGGTGTAAAAATCTTTCAACGCTTCAACCTTGCCTTCCGCCGAGATCAGCTCGCTATTGGCCAGTGCTTCCAGGCTGAGCGGTATCCCGAAGACCGCTTCCTCCGGAATCAGCTTCAATCGGCCTTCGGTATAAATGTAAGATTTGCCCGTAGCATTATAGACAACTTCTTCAGCCAGGCCCAGATCTTCCACAAGAGGGGCCGTATTTGTCTTCCGGGCGACGATCGAATCGGCGCCGGCTTCCATAAAAAAACCGTTTTGGCGTACCGTATGAATCTTCCCGCCGAGCCGTTCACTGGCTTCGATCAATACAACCCGGGCTTCAAGCCCCAGGGAACGTATGTCTTTCTGTAAATAATAAGCCGCGGACAGACCGGTAATTCCGCCGCCGATGATCACGACCGTTTTCAATGGACTTCCACCTCGATTAGAGAACTCTTTCACAATCCAACTAATATCATAACCCAAAGGAGGAGGCGGAAACAATGATATCGCGAATAATCGGTCGGCGGTTCAGCAAATCGTCAGTTTTTCGCTCCGGTGTAAATGAGTACGGCGTCGCGCAGAAACTCGGCCGTTCCGGAACCCTGATTGTCGTAATACGCTTTAAAACGCTCGTCGGCCACGTACATTTCAACCAATCCGGCATGCGCTTCCGGGGAATAAGAGTCCCAGAAAAAGGTAAGCCAACGTTTATGCAAATCCGCCGCTTTTTGCGCCGCCTCGCCTGCCGGATCCCCGGCCTCCATTCCCGCTTGCAGGGCCGAGAACATCTCCCGCTCCAGACGCTGCAATTCATGATGCTCCTCTTCCGTCATGTTCAATACCTTGGCGTTTGAACGGTTCATCGTATCCACGCCGTATTTCTCGCGGATTTCCTCGCCGTATTTCCTTTCATTATCCTCAACCAGCTTCTTCTTGAAGCCCTCGAATTTTTCCCGATCCGTCATCTTGAATCTCCCTTCCTTCATCGCAATCGTTTTATCCACATTGGCAATCAACGCGTCGAGTTGCTGTCTTCGTTCCAGGAGTCGTTCACGGTGCTCGATCAGAGCGCGGGTCCCGTCAAAGGAGGGGTCATTGACAATGGATCCGATCTGTTCCAGGGAAAAACCGAGCTCCCGGTAGAACAAAATCTGCTGCAGCCGATCCACTTCCTCCCGACCGTATATCCGGTATCCCGACGAATTGATTCTGGCCGGCCTAAGAATGCCGATTTCATCATAATACCTTAAGGTCCGGGTGCTGACTCCCGCTAACTGCCCGAGCTTCTGAATGGTGTATTCCATGTGATCTCCTCCCGACAAATTCAATGTACACTTTAACGTTACGTGAAGGTCAACCTATTTTCCAACTTTTTAGGCATGAAGGCAAAAAAAGAAGTCCTTCCCGCATCCAAGAGGATGCCGGGAAGAACCTCCGACGGGCACAAGTGCCGTCTTACGGGATGGCCGCCTACCAGGCGTAAGCTTGCGGCGCTTCCCCGCCCGGCCCCGGAAAGATTTCATCCAGCCGCCGGAGCTCCGCATCGCCCAGTTGGATGTCCGCTACCCGCAGCGCGGACTCCAGCTGCTCCAGCGTCCGCGGGCCGATGATCGGCGCGGTCATGGCCGGACGCGTGAGCGTCCAGGCCAGCGCCACATTGGCCTCGCTTTCGCCGAGCTCGCGGCAAAACCGCTCGAACGCCTCCAACTGCCCGCGATGCTTCTCCACGCGGGCGGGATCGTTCGCGCGCTTCGAGCCCGGCACCGGGCGCAGCGCATGCCCGCTCAGCAGGCCGCCGTCCAGCGGGCTCCAGGCGATCACGCCGATGCCCTGCTCCTCGGCGGCCGGAAGCACTTCCAGCTCCGGCAATCTGCAGAGCAGGCTGAATTTGTGCTGCTCGGACACCAGTCCGAGCATGCCTTTCGCCTTCGCTTCGTACTGCGCCTTCACCAGGTCTCGGCCGGCGAAATTGCTGGAGCCGACGTACCCGATTTTTCCCTGGTACAAAGCTACGTTAAAGCCTTCCCACAGTTCGTCCCATGACACGTTGCGATCCACATGGTGCATTTGATACAGCTCGATGTGATCCGTCTGCAGCCGCCGGAGCGAACCCTCCAAATGGCGGCGCATCTTATAGGCGGACAGCCCGGGTGCTTTGTTGGGCCCGTCGTTCGGGTCGGCCATCTCCCCGTGAAACTTGGTGGCCAGAACGACTTTCTCTCTCCGGCCCCCGCCTTGGGCGAACCATTTTCCGATGATTTCCTCGGTTCTGCCCGCGTTTTCGCCCCACCCATAGATGTTGGCCGTATCGAAAAAATTAATCCCCGCGTCTACCGCGGCATCCATGATTTTAAACGCTTCGCGCTCTTCCGTGTCCACCCCGAAATTCATCGTCCCCAAGCAAAGGCGGCTCACTTTTAAGCCCGAACGCCCCAAATAGCTGTATTTCATGTTTTTTCACTCCTCATCATTTTATAACGAAAACATAATGCCTATACCGCCGTTCTACATCGGACAAACTGTTAGTATCACCACCCTTCCATCTCGCGGCGTTTCTGGTAATATGAAATAGTGTCTAAATTACTGGTTTTAAGGAGGGTACGCCTGTGAGCTCACCCTTAACCGAGCGGCTGATCAAACTGCTGTGCGGCCGCATCGCGTACGATCGCGGCGAGGCCTACTTCCGGCAGAAGAGAGTCTCCTTCACCCATACCGAACCGGAGACCGGTCATTATCAGGCCATCGTCCGCGGAACCGACAGTTACCGCGTGTTCGTTCATATCGACCTGAACGGCGATGTGTCCGCCGAATGCCAATGTCCCGCTTACGCTTTATATAACAACCATTGCAAACATATCGCCGCCGTCCTGCTCGGCATCCGGGAGCAGCAAGCCGGCTCCCGGATGCCGGCGCGATCCGTTTCCCTGCTGCATCCCGAAGGCCGGCCTTCGGGCGGTACCTTCACCGGCTTGACGGAGCGGTACGACCCGTCCGGCCGCCGTTCCGGCGGCTCCTCCCGGGATGTGTGGTTAACCCGGGATGTGATGGGTCTGTTCGAGCAAGGCGGAGTGCGCAGGAAAACGGCGGGTTCCCGTTTTGACGCCCGAATCCAGCTGCAAGCCGAATTTATTCTCAAAACCTCGTATATCGGACCCAATCTGTACGTGTTCGGGGTCGAACTCAAGATCGGCGGTGGCAGGCTTTATATTGTCAAACATATCCGCGACTTTCTCGACCATCTTGAACGCGGGGAGAGCTATCCGTTCTCCGAACAGTTCAGTTATGACCCGGCGCAACATAGCTTCGAACCAAGCCAGGACGTCATCCTGCGCCAACTGATCGAGATATCGCGAAACGAGCGGCTTTACCAGGAAGAGGCCAGATGGAGCGGCGGAGCCGCAAGGCGCAACAAGGAGAACCGAACCCTGCTCCTGCCTCCCTACGCCTGGGCCGAGCTGCTCCGCGGCTTCCGGGCGTCCCCCTCGTCCGTCAAGCTGGATCCCGGACACGGAAAGCCCCGGCCGTTCGTGATTTCGGACGATCCGCTCCCGGTGAATTATAGATTCGATCGGGCCGAAGACGGCGGCTACCGCCTCGATGTCGAGGGGCTTGCCGATTTGAAAATCTTGGAAAGCTACGGACTGGTTCTCGCGGACGGCATCCTTCGGAATCTCCAGGTCGACCGATGCCGGCGCTTGCGGGAACTCAAAAACATGCTGGAGGCTTCCCGAAGGAATCATATCCATATCGCCGCCGAACAAATGGAACCGTTCATGCAGCGGGTTCTGCCGGGTTTGCAAAGGATGGGCTCCGTTCAAATCGCGGATGCCGTTACCGAGCGGATGGTGAGATCCCCGCTGAAAGCCCGGCTTTACCTGGATCGGGTTCGCAACCGGCTGCTGGCCGGATTGGAATTCCAGTACGGCGATATCGTACTCAACCCGCTCGAAAGCGGAACCGCCCGTGGCAGCGACCTCATTTTGATGCGCGACGAAGAGCAGGAAAGCCGGATCCTGCAAATGATGGATGAAAGCTCCTTCGTTAAAACGGAGAGCGGCTACTTTCTGGACGATGAAGATGCGGAATACGATTTCCTGGTGCATATCGTCCCCCGGCTCGAACAACTGCTTGAAGTATATGCCACCTCGGCGGTAAAGACCCGCATCGTACCGGTTTCCGCCCCGCCGAAGGTTTCGGTTCAACTGGGAGAGCGCACGGACTGGCTCGAGGTCTCCATTGATTTAAGCGGGATATCGGAACAGGAAATCCGGGGAGTGATTCAGGCCTTGGCCGTAAAAAGAAAATACTACCGGCTTCCCGAAGGCGCCTTGCTGCCGTTGGATCATGACAATTTCAAACAAATCGTCGCGCTGATGAATGATTTGGGGCCACACCTGATCGGCGAAGCCGGAAACGAATTTCGCGTCCCGGTGACCAAGGGCTTGCACCTGCTGGACGAGCACAAGTACGGCAGCTCCATCAAACTGGACAAGAACTTCCGTCTGCTCTTGCATCACATCAAAAATCCGGACAGTCTCGATTTCCCGGTTCCCCCGCAACTGTCGTCCGTGCTCCGCGATTATCAGGCTTACGGGTACCAGTGGATGAAAATGCTGGCCCATTACCGGTTCGGCGGCATTCTCGCCGATGACATGGGCCTTGGGAAAACCCTGCAAAGCATCGCTTTTCTCGTCTCGGTCCTTCCGGAAATTCGGGATCAACAGCAGCCGGCTCTCATCGTAGCTCCCGCCTCCCTCGTATATAACTGGAGGAACGAGCTGCGCAAATTCGCTCCGGACATCCGTTGCGAGGTAGCCGACGGGAGCAAAAGCGACAGGCTGGATGTACTTAAGCGAGCCGGGACAACCGACGTGCTGATCGTTTCCTACCCGGTCCTGCGCATGGATATTGAGCAGTTTGCCAAGCATGCGTTCCACAGCATGTTTCTCGATGAGGCGCAAACGTTCAAGAATTACGCTACTCAAACGGCGCAGGCAGTCAAAGCGCTGCAGGCCAAGCATCGCTTTGCCTTAACCGGAACGCCGGTGGAAAACAAACTGGAAGAGCTTTGGTCGATCTATGACGTCGTGTTCCCGTCCCTGTTCCAGAGCCGCCAGCAGTTTCACGAGTTAAGCCGGGAGCAGATCGCCAGAATGATCCGACCGTTCCTGCTCCGGCGTTTGAAAACCGATGTCCTGAAGGAGCTTCCCGAAAAAATTGAAACCGTGCAAACTTCGGAACTGCTTCCGGACCAGAAGAAGCTGTATGCCGCCCTTTTGGCCCAACTGCAGCAGGAAACCTTAAAACATCTGAACGAAGAGAGCTTCCAGAAGAACCGGATCCGTATCCTGGCCGGCCTGACCCGGCTCCGTCAGCTGTGCTGCCATCCCTCCTTGTTCGTCGAGGATTACGAAGGCGGCTCAGCCAAGTTCGAGCAGCTGCTGGAAATTACGGAAGAGTGTCTCGGCGCCGGCAGAAGGTTGCTGATCTTCTCGCAGTTTACCGAAATGCTCGGGATGATCGGCAAAGAATTGGGGTATCGCGGCGCTCCCTTTTTCTATCTGGACGGTAAAACGCCACCTGCCGAACGCGTCGAGCTATGTTCCCGTTTTAACGAAGGCGAGCGCGACATCTTCCTGATCTCCTTGAAAGCCGGAGGCACCGGGCTCAATCTGACCGGAGCCGATACCGTGATTCTTTACGATCTTTGGTGGAACCCGGCTGTCGAGCAGCAAGCGGCCGACCGGGCCCATCGCATGGGCCAGAAAAATGTCGTTCAAGTCATTCGGCTGATCACCGAAAATACGGTCGAAGAGAAAATGTACGAGCTTCAGCAGAAGAAAAGAGACCTCATCGACGAAGTGATCGAGCCCGGCCAGGAAGCCTTGTCCAGTCTCACGGAACAAGAAATCCGCGAAATCCTTATGATCTAGATCCTCCCCGGAGGATCTAAGGATCCATCGGATAACCTTGTTTTGCGTAAAATTTCTGCACGCTGCAACTCTAGGCCAAAAACCTATCCTAAGCCCATTTTCCTTTTGAAAACCGGGTAGGTGAACCGTGATAAAAGCCTTTTACGGCCTTTTACGGCCTTTTACGCCCCTATTTTGTCGAATTGGGCTTAGATCCGGGAATTAGCGGCATTTTAGGCATTAAACTTGCAAAAACCTTAACATCAGTTAGTCGTAATGAGTTGAACTAATGATGGAGGGATAGAGGCAGCCGGGTGAAATGTTCTTCCGATCGCTGTTGCTCCCGGATTTCTTGATGAATT
>NZ_JAIUDG010000040.1:0-32286 GCF_020179875.1 Paenibacillus sp. alder61 | reverse complement strand
CGCCTTTCCCAAGTCCCCCATGCGAGAAACTTGATTATCCGGTATTAGCTAACGTTTCCGCTAGTTATCCCGGTCTTACGGGCAGGTTGCCTACGTGTTACTCACCCGTCCGCCGCTAAGTCAACCAAGAGCAAGCTCCCGATTAACTCCGCTCGACTTGCATGTATTAGGCACGCCGCCAGCGTTCGTCCTGAGCCAGGATCAAACTCTCCAATAAAGTGTTTGACTTGCTCATTTAAAAAACTGACGAGAAATTCTCATTTAGTACTCACTCGTTGTTCAGTTTTCAAAGATCAACTTCGTTCATTTCGTTATCGCCTCATCAGCGGCAACTTTTATAGTATAGCAAGCATTTACTTGAAAAGCAAGAACTATTTTTTGTCATGTTTCGTCTTAATGTCTTGCTCTTGTCGTTTTATGCTGTCGCTTGCGGCGACATTTATTAATATACCAGACATGGCGCTCAATTACAAATTGTAAAACCTGTGTAAGTTGCATCAAATATCCAACCATATGGATCAGCGGCGTATTTATGCCGCGTGGTGCGAGGTTAGATTTTTTCCCTATATATAAATAAGAAAGAAACCCGCTAAAGCGAAGAACGCTCCAAGCGGGTTTTTTAGACCGTTTAACCTTGGCTTCCGAAGAACACATAGCGGGCAATGATGAGAACAGCCAGGATCCACATCATCCAGTGAACTTTATATTTCGTTTTACCGCGCAGGTTCGCGATGGAAGCCAACACAACGTAGAACACGATGCCGAACGAAATCCCGTTGGCAATGTTATAGCTGAACGGCATCATCGTAATCGTCAGAAACGCCGGAATGGCGACCACCATGTCCTGGAAGTCGATTTCACGGATCGACTGAACCATCAGGACGCCGACGATAATCAGCGCAGCCGCGGTGGCCGAACCCGGAATCAGAGCGGCGATCGGCGCGAGGAACAGAGCGAGCAGGAAGCACACCCCGGTCGTTACCGCGGTCAGACCGGTACGTCCGCCTTCCGCAACCCCGGCCGCACTTTCAACATAAGCCGTCGTCGTGGACGTCCCCAGCATCGCACCGCCGGTAACGGCTACCGCGTCGACGAGCATCGCTTTACCGACACGTTTTTTGCCTTCTTCCGGATTCTTCATGATCCCCGCACGAGTTGCCGTACCGACCAAAGTTCCGAAAGTATCGAACAGTTCCACGAACGTAAACGTAGCTATTGCGGAGACAATCCCCGTATGCAGAATGCCGTCCCAGTCAAACTTCATGAAATTGATCTGGGAAAAATCAGGAATCCACTTGGCTTCGCTGGTCGCCACGGAGTTAAAATCAACGGCTCCCATCAAGATGGCTATGACCGTCGTGCCCAAAATCCCGAACAAAATCGCACCGCGTACCTGGAGTACCATCAATATCCCGATCAAGAGCAGGCCGATAAGCGCAAGTTGAACATTGGTGTTTTCCAGGCTGCCCAAGTGGATTACCGTTTCAAAAGACAAGACATCGGTAAATTTGTGAGCCGGGATATCGTTGCCGGCTTCGACGCCGATCGTCATCAGTCCGCTATTTTTCAGACCGATAATCGTAATGAACAAACCGATCCCTACCGTAATCGCATGCTTCAAAGCATCCGGAATCGCCTCCAGCAGCATTTGCCGGACGTGAGTGATCGTAAGCAGGATGAAAATCAAACCGGAGATGAATACGGCCGTCAAGCCCATCTCCCAAGTAAAGGGATGATCCGTCGTGGCCGAGGAAAGCACTACAGAGGCAAAGTAAGCGTTCAGACCCATACCTGGTGCGAGAGCTACTGGGAAGTTAATAAAGAGACCCATTGCGATCGTAAAAATGCCAGCCGCAAGAGCTGTCGCCAGAAAAACAGAATACCAGCCCATGTCGATTTGGCCGAATGCCGTAAGCGTGTTGGGGTTGACCGTCAGGATGTAAGCCATGGCCATAAAGGTTGTAAGGCCGGCCATAATCTCCGTACGAACCGTCGTACCATTCTGTTTCAGCTTAAAAAACCGATCCATGATTCAAAAACTCCTCCTTATTATGAGTCGGAAACGACAAAAAGCCCGGGGCCAATTCTTATCCCCGGGTACCGTGACAGCATAGAAGAAGCATGTGACGGGAGTGCAGATCGCAACAGCCGCGCTTCATGGCTGTAACGAAACCGCTATACCTCTCCCGCCGATGAATATCGGCGCTTCTTCTTTTCGTAGCCAGATCATTTACGGTGACCTCGTAGAGACTTCCGGGCCCATTCCCGGAATTATACGAAAAGCATGGATGAAGTTTGTCGAAATTTCCGAACAAGTCCTGATTTCAAGACTTATCACACGACTTATTCTAGGCCTCAACCCGAAGATTGTCAATAAAAAAGCGAATATTAAATCAATAACAACCATTTATTGTTCGCTTTTGTGATAAATTTGAAGATTTTTGCTGTTTTCATACGCTTAGTGTTTCCGAATTGCAGAGGCCCTATCACGAACCGACGCAAAAAAAAGAGCCCTCCCTTAAGCAAAGCAAGTTTGCCGTCAGGATGCTCTTTTATTAGCTTATGTGCCTGCCTATTCCCACTCGATCGTCGCCGGCGGCTTCGAGGTAATGTCGTAAACGACGCGGTTCACGTTGTCGACTTCATTGACGATCCGCACGGAGATTTTCTCCAGCACGTCCCACGGAATGCGCGCCCAGTCGGCGGTCATGCCGTCGATGGACGTAACGGCACGGATGCCGACGGTATAAGAGTACGTACGCGCATCTCCCATGACGCCCACGCTCTTCATGTTAGGCAGCGCGGTGAAGTATTGCCAGATTTCACGATCGAGCCCCGCCTTGGCGATTTCCTCGCGCAAAATATAGTCCGAATCACGAACGATCTTCAGCTTCTCTTCCGTCACTTCGCCAAGAACCCGAATCGCCAACCCCGGTCCAGGGAACGGTTGTCTCCATACGATTTCCTTCGGCAGACCGCATTCCTCGCCCACCTTGCGAACCTCATCTTTGAACAGCGTATTCAGCGGTTCGATCAGTTCGAATTTCATGTTCTCCGGCAAGCCGCCCACGTTATGGTGAGACTTGATCGTCTGCGCCGTGGCCGTTCCGCTCTCAACGATATCCGTATAAAGCGTTCCTTGCGCCAAATATTTAAAGTCGTCGAATCGGCCGGATTCTTCCTCAAATACATAGATGAATTCATTGCCGATGATTTTCCGCTTCTGCTCCGGATCGTCAACTCCCGCCAGTTTGGACAGGAAACGCTCGCGGGCGTCGATTTTGACGACTTTCATGTCGAATTTGCCGACAAAGGTTTCCATAACGCTCTCGGCTTCGCCTTTGCGGAGTAAGCCATGATCAATGAACATACAGGTCAGTTGGTCGCCGATCGCTTTGTGGATCAACATGGCCACGACGGACGAATCGACCCCGCCGCTCAAGGCGCATAAAACCTTTTGATCGCCGACCTGCTCGCGGATTTCGCGAACCTTGTCCTCAATAAACGTCTCCATGCTCCAATTGCCGGCACAACCGCAGATCTCATAGATGAAGTTTTTGATCATCTCGTTGCCGTGCACCGAGTGGCGCACTTCCGGATGGAATTGAACCCCGTACATTTTCCGCGCTTCATTGGCAAAGCCGGCGATCGGCGCATGGTCGGTGGAGGCGTCCACCACGAATCCTTCCGGCAGCTCCACCACGTGATCGCCATGACTCATCCATACCGTCTGTTTCGCGTCAAGGCCTTTCGTCAACGCCGAATTCTCGGCAAAATTAACGTCGGCTTTCCCGTACTCTCGTTTAGCGGCCCGTTCCACTTTACCACCCAACTGCTGCGCCATCAGCTGCATGCCGTAACAAATCCCCAAAATCGGCACGCCGACGTCGTAAACCGCCGGGTCGATGTGCGGGGCATCCTCCGCGTAAACGCTGGAAGGGCCGCCCGAAAACACAATGCCTTTTGGCGCAAGCTCTCGAATCCGCTCGACCGGCGTGTTGAACGGCAGCAGTTCGCTATATACTCCCAAATCCCGGATCCGTCGGGCTATCAGTTGATTGTACTGTCCCCCGAAATCGAGAACCACAATCATTTCATTTGGCTTATTCATTACCGAGCCTCCCTCAATTAATGAAACTAATTATACGAAACGACAAAAGAGGTCGTCAAGGCGCATACTACGGCATATTCAGCGCTCCGGAAACGCCAGCCCCCGGCATAATTTGAGGAAATCCCGGCTCCGGGTTCGATCAAACCCGCTCCCCCCGTAGTAAAGGTGTTCCCAATCCCGGAGAAAGCGGCCTAACTGTCCGGCCCGATCGCCAAGCAGAGGCGAAATGCGTTCCACATATTCCCGGCCTGTCATCGCCGCGGTTTTTTCGCCATAAGAAAGACTCAGCTCTCTCCATACCACATCGGCGGCTCGCAACAGCTCATCTTTACCGGGGAAACGACGGCGGCGCCTTAACAAGTACAACCGGAGCAGAAAACCGCTCCGACGGATCCAGGTTTTTCTGTGAATGACCCCCATTGAAATTAGAAAAATCAATGCCAACAGGACGGAAGTTACCGGCAGCAGATGCGTACGTACCCAACTCCAGCCGACAAAAAGCACGGCGCTCCCCTTCTTCACCAGCATTCCCGTAAAAGCGAGCACTTTATCCCAATCCAAAGGTCCTCCCGTAAGGGCTGCATCTCCGTCGGTCAAAGGCGTCATGTCGGCCGCCACGGCCGGTTCAAAACCCGGAGTCGGATCAAACGGAATCCAGCCTGCTCCCGGAAAATAAACCTCCACCCAAGAGTGGGCATCCGCATAACTGACCTGATAGCGCTGCTCGTCATCCGAAACGGGGGTGCCGGGGGCAAAGCCTTTGACCCATCTGGCCGGGATACCGCCGCTGCGAAGAAGCACGGTCATAGCCGTCGAAAAGTGATCGCAATAGCCCATTTTTTGCTCGAACAAAAAATAGTCGACGAAATCCGCGCCTTCCGGCGGAGTCTTGGTGTCCAAGCTGTAAGCATACTGTTCCTCCAAATACGAGGAAACCGCCTGTACCGCGTCGTATCGGTTCGCCTGACGGGAGGTAAGCTCCCTACCGAGCCGCTTTACCCGTTCGGGCAACGTCTGCGGCAGCTGCAACTCCCGGGCGGAAATCGCCTCGGGATCCGCTCCTGCGGCGAGGCGCAGCCGTTCCGGCGAGGCGGAAGGCACGACGGCCGTAAGCTCGTAGCCGTAAAGTTTCTGCCCGGAAGCGCCGGGCTCCGCGTAAACGGCATCGGCGTAAGGATCAAAGCGGGTGTTCGCCCGGCCGGATCCCCCGGGACGCTCCGAAAAAAGGCGCTCCACGGCCAGCGGCAGCCCGCCGCTAAAGAGCGGGCTCGTTCCGTTCACTTGACCTTTGAAAACGACCGTTTGCCGGATGGTTTGGTTCGAAGGAACGCCCCTCCGCTCCTTGGCCAGCTCCTCGTTCACCTGGGCCAAGCTCGGGCTCCACTTGTCTGAAGCGCGGGAACCGGACGCGTGTGCCGACCACCCCCGGCCGGTGTAGACGCTTTTACTTTCTCCGCGCCAGTACGTCTGTTGAGGGGAGATGGCCGTAAAAAAAGTCTCATGCCGCAGCCGCAGCGGCACACCGAGCCTCGTGTCATCCTTACTGTAGCCGGACAGGGCGTAATCGTCCGGCCTGCTGCCGGTCAGACGGGCGCCGCTCCACTCCTCCCAGGTGTGAATGACCTGGCTCCAGGAAATGGGGCGGACCGGTTGAACCGGAAGCAGGAGGCTCAACCCCAGAGCCCCAAGCACGCAGAACGCGGTGATGGTGGTCCCTGTCAGCAAGCCGCTGCCGCCTTCGGAGGAGCCGCCGGGTACCCTGGCCACCTCACTACCATAGGTCAGCGCCCCCTCATCCCCACCGCTGGGACCAAGGCGGAGATGACAGCGAAACAACAGGGCCTGCAGGGCCAGTCCCCACCCGGCGGACCGGACGAGGCCATGATAAACCTGAACGCTGCCGGTCATTTCCAGCAGCAGCAAATAAATAAGCGTGGCCAGAAAAAACAGCAGGATGCTCTGTTTGCTGAGCGCCAGCATTTGCACGGACACCACCAGCAGAGTCCAGCCGATCAACAGAAGCAGAAAACGGGTTTCCCCGCTGATGCCGTAAAGCCGGCCGGTCTCGAAAATCTCCGTCACGTCGGCGGACAGCAGCCGGGCGTATCCGGCAAACCAGGATGCCCCTTCCTCAAGCCCGTATAAAAAGAACATCGAACTGCCGATCATCAGAGGCGGAACCAAAACGAAAAAATACGATGGCAGCCGGAGGCAGCCCGCCGCCAGCAGCACGCCGGTCAGGACGAGAAAGAGGCCGATGGTCCGGCCCGAGTCGCCCGCCATAAAAACGCGCAGCGGATAAAGCCACTCTCCGAACAGGCCGAAGAGGAGCGCGGATATTAGCAAGGGCTGCCAGACCGCTACGAACCGCCGCCTCCGGCTTGGAGCGGGAACAGCGGCGGATACGACGGGCCCCGCGGCGGATGCCGGAATCGGCGAACCGCCGCCCTGCAGCTTAGGCGATGACATGGCTGGCCCCTCCTTCCGCCAAACCGGGCAGACCGCCGCGATAACGGCTCAGATCGATAAGCCGCAGGCCCTTTTCGCGCAATCGAGCCGCTTGTCGGGCGGCTTCGGGATCCCGGTCCCGCAGGTCGGCGCACCAAATCTCCAGGGCCGCCCCCCGCTCGGTCAGAAGCAGCGCCGCCTCCGTCAGTTCCGCCGTCAGCGAACCGGTGATGAATGTCATGGAGCGGCTTCTGGCAAGGGACCAGGCCCTTTGCAGCAGGTCCGGGCCGGACAGGCTCGAAACGAGAGCCGCGCCGGCGAGTTGATCGAGCCCTTCCTTTAGCCCATGGCGGCCGGATAGGCTTTTCCAGGCGACGCGTCCTTCCCGCGCCGCAGCGTCGCCCTGGCGGAAATCGACCTCGTCGGAGCGGGCAAGCTCCCGTTCCAGCCAGGCGGCCGCCGCGCTGACGGCAAGCTCAAACCCGTCCGCGTCCGCGCCGCCGGCAGGATACGCCTCAAGGGACGTATCCAGAAGCAGGCAGCGGGAAGGGGTCACCGGTTCCTCGGGCACGCGCGTCAATAAAGCCCCCTTTTTGGCGGAGCTCTTCCAGTGGACATGCCGAAGCGGATCCCCCGGCGCATAGCTGCGCAAGCGTCCCAGATCGGACCCGGACGGCAGCTCCGGAGCCCGCCCGCTTCCCGCACCTTCCGCGTCGGGATCGAACAGTCCCGGTCCGCCGGATAGCGCCGTCAGGGGAGCGGGATGCACGATCAATACATCGTCCGCGTCCGCCCGGAAGGTACGCTTGAACCACCCGAAGGAATCTCCCCAGGTAATCCGCATCCCCTCCGCTCGGTAGACGCCGCGTTTTACCGGCTTCAAATCATAAGTCCCGGTCCATTCCTTTCGCCAACCGCCAAATACGAGCTTGCCTCCCGGCAGTTCCTCTCCTGGCGGTTCCGCCCCCTCGCCGGAGTGCCGCCATTCGTCGTCCGCTCGAATCCATAAGGGAGGAGAGCCCCCATCGAGCGAGACGCGCACGGTTACCTCAACAGGCTCACCCGCTCTGGGATGCCGCGGATGATAGCTTCTCACCACATGAACCTGCCTGGGACCCAGCCATTGGGCGGCCGCTCCCTGCAGCGCGACCAGCAGGATCAGCAATAACAGGAACAGCAGGGAAGTCCCTCCCCTCCATCCGTAAAAAGCCCCCAGGAAACCGGCGGTCAAAGCCATCAAAATCCAGATGCCGAACCCTTTGTTCATAGGCCGCCTCCCGAGGCCTTGTGAAATACCGGAATATTTCCGTGATTCAACAAGTCGCCCACCACTTGCTCAGGGCTAACCCCGGCGAGCGAGCTTTCCGGCTTCAACATCAGGCGATGGGACAAGACGGCTCTCGCCACGCGTTTGACATCGTCGGGAATGACAAAGGATCGGCCCTGAAAGTAAGCCATCGCTTGGGAGGCGCCCATCCAGGCAAGCGTTCCTCTGGGGCTGATGCCGAGCGACAGCTGGGGATGCCGTCTGGATGCATCCGCCACCAGCACCAAATACTTTTTGATCCGCTCGTCTACCAGCACGGTCCCGACCTGCCGCTGCATGACCCGTATTTCCTCGGGCAAAAGAATCGGCTTGATCTCGGCCGGCGGCTCCTGCATGCGGCTCAGCATTTCCATCTCCTGTTCCGGCTCGGGGTATCCCAGGGACAAGCGCATCAAAAAACGATCCAGCTGCGCTTCGGGCAGCCGGTATGTCCCCTCGTATTCCAGCGGATTTTGCGTCGCCAGCAGCAGGAACGGCTGAGGCAAGGCGCGCGTCACTCCGTCCACGGTGACCTTCCGCTCTTCCATGGCTTCCAGCAGGGCGGACTGTGTCCGAGGTGCGGCCCGGTTGATTTCATCCGCCAATACGATATGGGCGTGAACGGGTCCGGGACGGAATTCAAACTGGCCGGTATGCGGCAAATAGACGGACACCCCCGTCACATCGCCGGGCAGCAGGTCGGAGGTGAATTGAATCCGCCCGAAAGTCCCTCCCACGCAGGCAGCCAGCGTTCGGACCAGCTTCGTTTTGCCGACCCCGGGTACATCCTCCAGTAAAATATGCCCGCCCTGCAGCATCGACACGACGGCGAGCACGATTTCTTCTCTTTTTCCGATAATATTCCGTTCTACGCGTTGAACCAATTTATCCAAAAGTTCACGGGCCTGATTGTGATCCATAGCGATCCCTCCATCTCCAACAAATCTATCAACCAGTTTTCCCAAAAACTAGTTGTCATAGACATGTCGCAGCGGAAGAAAACGCACGCTACATGGCCTTGACCCGTACGGCCGTTTCTCTCTTCGAGACCGAAGCTACCGGATGACCCGTCAAATCCAGGAGCTGTCTCAGGGACACCCACAAAGCCCCGTTCTTCCGACTAAACCGGGTCTCATAGATTAGAGGCTTTCCGTCAACGCCGGCCCGTGTCAAAGTTTCCGTTTCGGCATTCACGTTTACGCTCACATCCCCCCAGCGGATGATGGCGGACCGGGTCTTCTCGTTCCAACGGACCTCGGCGCCCAATCGTTCCATCGTGGCCCTCAGCGGGACGATATACTGACCTTCCCTAAGTTCGTATTCCCCCGGGTCCAGCCGGATTCCCACGCCGCCAGCCTCCACCAGCAGCGGCCGACCGGGCGCGAAGAGTTCGGCATTCGACATCACATGCGTCTCGATCCAGCTTCGGGAGGGCGCGGATTTCTTTCGCGTTTTGGAGGAATCCGCCAAGGTAAACTGCACCGGTTCCTGCTCCGGGGATAGGGTCCGGAAGGTATAACCGTGCTTTTTATAAAAACGGATAATGTCCGGCAGCGCCTTGACGGACGCCTCGTGCCCGGTGCCGTCATGCAGAAGGACGATCATTTCCTGCCGAAGCTTCGCGGATTTGATGTTGGCCAGGATTTCCGACGCGGGCACGTTTCTTCGTTTGGAATCCCCGCTGTCGACGTTCCAGTCGAACACCTTGTAACCGCCGAGTTTCAGCAGGTCGAAATACGTCCCGTCAAAATGGCCGTATGTCCCGCCGGGAGCGCGGACCATCGCCGTCCGTTCCCCCGTGATCTCCCTCAGAATTTCCTCCGTCCGTTTGATTTGCTCCCAAAACCTCGGAAAACTTTCATAAAGCTCGTCGTACTCATGATTATAAGTATGATTGCCAAGGGAATGGCCGGCTTCCGCGATGCGTCGTATCACTTCCGGGGAACGCTCCGCCCGCTCGCCAAGCACGAAAAAAGTCGCCGTCACCCGTTCTTCCGCCAAAATGCGCAGCACCTCGTCCGTCAGCTTGCTCGGGCCGTCGTCAAAGGTGAGGTAGACCACCTTATCTTTTTTGCCGCTCGTCAGCCCTGCTTTAAGGGGTGAGGTCTTCTTGCCCATACCGGCTGCCCATCCGTTCCCGGCTTTCAAGGCTCCGTCATGTACTTGGGCCCGGTCGGACATCGGCTTCGACGCAGTTTCCCCTATTCGGTCCTCGGGAATTGTCCGCGGTACTTGCTCCGCGGCAGCAGCCAAGGGCTGCTTTACGGAACCGGCCGCCAGGCCCGCCTCCTTCTCCCCGAACGTCCAAATGGCCGCGGTAAGCAGAACCGTCGCCAACACCGCCGCCCGAATGGTTTTGAACCGCGTGCTCCACATTTTTCTCATATATTTCGACCTCCACCGTTTATATCAATCCTCAGGCTTTCTGGTAGATTGTATGAAGGTAGAGAAGAAAATAGACTTCTTCAATTTCGGGAAAAACGGGTCGATATATATAAACAAAGGACCGCCCTCTCCTGCCGAAACCCGGCAGCGGACGATCCTTTGTTTAGCGCAAAGCTCTAACGGCTTCGACGACTTGGTCCGCATGGCCTTTGACCCGGACTCCCCGCCATTCCTTGACCAGACGGCCTTCCTCATCAATCAGAAAGGTGGAACGCACAATGCCTTCGTACTCACGGCCGTACAGCTTTTTGAGCTGCCACACGCCGAACAACCGGCAAACTTCGTGATCTTCGTCCGACAGTAAAGGAAACGGCAGCTGTTGTTTCTCCCTGAAACGGTCATGCGATTTAACCGGATCGCCGCTTATGCCGAGGACCACCGCGCCAAGCTGCCGAAGCTCGCCGCTCCGGTCGCGAAAATCGCAGGCTTCTTGCGTGCAGGCGGGCGTCATATTTTTCGGATAAAAGTAAATGACCACCTTGCTGCCGCGCAATGAGCTTAAAGTTATATTTTCACCTCCGCTGGCCGGGAGTGTGAAATCGGGGACAGGTTGTCCCGGTTGTAGCAGATTTTCCATCACCGTTTTGCTCCTATCTCGTCTAAAAAGTGGTTAAATATGATAAATTGATTGTAAATATAAAAGAAATTATAATGTAATGATATGAAGACATCCATAATTCAAGCGAATTTATCCGTTTTACGCTGAAAGGAACGAACAAAATGACAAAACGCACAAAACGGGCGATCCTTTGGTCTGGGGCCGGGGTTTTGATCGCTGTCGCCGCCTTCGTGGCTTACTATTTTATCGCGATCTACAACCAGGTCGACAATTTTCAGAAAACCGGCGAAGAATCCCCTTTTTATAATGTGAAGCCTACCGAAACCAAAGTCCCCGAACCTCCCAAATGGGAAGGCACGGAGCGCGTGAATATTCTGCTGATGGGCGTGGATGCCCGCGGTTTGAAAAAGGGCGAGATCCCTCGCTCCGATACGATGCTGGTCGCCTCCCTTGATCCCGTTGCGAAGAAAATCCATCTGTTCTCCATCATGCGCGATACGTATACGAAAATTCCCGAACACGGTTCCGACCGCATTAATACCGCAATTACGCATGGGCCGAATACGGCGATGAAAGCCGTGTCCGATCTGCTCGGCATTCCGATTCAATATTATGTGTACACCGACTTCCGGGGATTCATCGAACTGGTCGATGCGGTCGGCGGGGTTGATTTTTACGTCGAAAAAGATATGAAATACACCAGTAAAGCGGATAAACATGAATTCGATATCGATCTCAAAAAGGGGCAGCAGCATCTGGACGGCAAAACCGCCCTGCAATACGTCCGCTTCCGGCATGACGCCATGTCCGATTTCACGCGGACGGAGCGGCAGCGCAACTTCCTCAAGGCTGTCGCGGATAAATTGAAGTCGACGACCTCGATCATGAAACTGCCAACCATCCTGGAAAAGGTGAATCCCTACATCGATACGAACCTATCGGTGGAGGATATGTGGAAGCTCGCGACCGTCGGCTACGACAGCCAAATGGGTTCCAGCGAGCAGATTCCGCCGATGGAGCTGCTGGTGGAGAAGAAGGTCGGAGGTTCGGATGTGCTTGATGTACGAAGCGAGGACGAACTGAAGGAATACGTGCAAAACGTATTCACCAAAACGGAAGAGCCGGAGACAACGACGAACGGAACGTCAACGACCGGGGAATCGAAAGAGTCGGACAGCGGTACCGGCGGAACGGGAAGCTCTGGCACTAGCTCGGGGACTAGCTCTGACACTAGCTCCGGCTCTGGCTCGGGGACCACTTCCTCCGGGCCATAAGGGCCGGAAGGCCGGTAACCGTCCGACGGTCTCGATCCGGCAGGAAGCCGGCGGGCCCCTTAAGGCGTCCGCCATCCGAACCCAACTGTGAAAGGAAGTTATTTGGAATGAACCGAAAACAATCCGAGCTTCTGTACGAAGAAGCTCTAAAGCACATTGTCGGCGGCGTCAACAGCCCCTCCCGCTCTTTCAAGGCGGTTGGCGGCGGGGCGCCCGTCTTTATGAAAAAAGCCGAAGGCGCCTACTTCTGGGACGTGGACGGCAACCGCTACGTCGACTACTTGGCCGCCTACGGCCCGATCATTACCGGCCATGCGCATCCGCATGTGACAAAAGCGATCCAGGAAGCGGCCGCGAACGGAACGCTTTACGGCACGCCGACCGAGCTGGAAATCCGGCTCGCTGCCATGCTGAAAGAAGCCATCCCGTCGATGGATAAAGTCCGGTTCGTCAACTCCGGTACCGAGGCCGTGATGACGACGATCCGGGTGGCGCGGGCCTATACGAAGCGCAATAAAATCATCAAATTCGCCGGCTGTTACCACGGCCATTCCGACCTTGTGCTGGTCGCCGCCGGCTCGGGCCCGTCCACCCTGGGCATTCCGGACAGCGCGGGAATTCCGACGAGCATCGCCCACGAGGTGATCACCGTGCCGTTTAACGATGCTTCGGCGCTGAAGGAGGCGCTCGACCGGTGGGGCGACGACGTCGCCGCCGTCATGGTGGAGCCGATCGTCGGCAATTTCGGCATGGTCATGCCGCAGGACGGCTTCCTTGAGGAGCTGTGCCGGCTGGCCCGGGAGTACGGTGCGCTCGTCATTTACGACGAGGTGATCACCGCCTTCCGGTTCCATTACGGCTCCGCCCAAACGTACGCCGGCCTGAAGCATCATGACCGGATCAAGCCGGATCTGACCGCGCTCGGCAAAATCATCGGCGGCGGTCTGCCGATCGGCGCGTACGGCGGCAGCAAGGAAATCATGGAGCAGGTGGCACCGCTGGGCCCGGCCTACCAGGCCGGCACCATGGCGGGCAACCCGGCCTCGATTTCCGCCGGCATCGCCTGCCTGGAGGTGCTGCAGGGCGGCGGGATCTACGAGGAGATGGACCGGCTCGCCCTGAAGCTGACGGACGGCCTGGCCGACTCGGCCCGCCGTCACGGGGTGCCCTTGACGATCAATCGGATTCGCGGCTCGTTCTCGACGCACTTCTGCGATCATCCGGTCACCAATTACGCGGAAGCCCAGGATACCGACAGCGAAGCGTTCGCCGCCTTCTTCCGCGCCATGCTGAACCGCGGCGTCAATTTGGCCCCGTCCAAATACGAAGCCTGGTTCCTGACGACCGCCCATACGGAAGCGGACATCGACTTCACGTTGGAAGCGGCGGAAGCGGCGTTTAAGGAAATAGCCCGATAATTGAAGAAGGCTGCCTTGGTGAGAACCGGCAGCCTTCTTTTCATATGTGATTAGGGCTTATAAGATTGCAGGTAGGAAGCAACGGCCTGGACCGTTTGCTGCATTTCCGAAAAATTCAAACCGCCTTCCGGTGACACTCGACTTATTTTCACTAAAATATTGTCGTATGAAATCATACATTCATCATAATTGTGCAGAAAGTCATGTTCGTTGTAAGTATTCGTCTGTTTGGTGGGCCAAAAGATCATATCTTTGCCAAGCGAAGCATTTAAATAAATCAAATCGATGACCGTGATGACCTGATTTCCGTCTTGGTAATAGATCCTCTCCTGCGTTTCCGTATTCGACTGTTCCCCGTCCAGCGTTAAAATCGATTTTTTTCCCAATGAAAACTCTTTATCAATGGCCACTAAATTAATATCATCCGTCTTTTCAATCAGCTTAGACGATGGCAGTTCCAATTGCGCCGCCATATTTCTGAACAACGCCCGATACTGCTCATATGAAATCATAGTATGGTCAACTTCGTTCATAACGGTGTTGGGAGATGATTTGGAACAACCAACAAGCATTAACAAACCAAAAATAAGCACAATGGCTAATTGTCCTTTAGCATTTAGTTTCCGATATTCAAGAGTGGTACCATTTTCATTTACAGCCCCTCCCACAACCTTGATAGCATAGAATTCCTGCAAATCTGCATGTTTTTTTCTTGTTCGAAACCAAAATTTAGAAATACCTGCAAATCTGCAGGAATTTTCGGCAAAACCGGCTCGTTTTTCTAAAATCGCTAGAAATGCCTGCAGATTTGCATCTTTTTTCGCATTCCCTCGATAATCGGTCAATAAAACCTGCAGATTTGCATCTTTTGCGCGTAGGATGGGCGCTTGACTGTGGCTTCTATATAGGTTCAACTATTGATTTACATATTAGACAGCGGTGTAAAGGGTTTCTTTTCACACTCTTGACCTGCAACTAATGGTTTGGTTCGAATTAGCGGGAATTCTTCCCGTTAATTGGATACATATGCGGCTGCAGAGACGAATTAGCTGGAAAACCTCCCGTTAATTCGCCTGAAATAGTGTATATCAGCAATAGGGCCACAAAATAGATGGAGCTTTTCCAGCTAAATTTGATCCAAAAGCCAAAGGCGGGATATTAACAGGAATTTCTCCCGTTAATGGGTGTAGACTCCGATGGTGGGACCTTATGTCTACGAATGTGGGTGTTGGTAACGTGTATCCGAAACCCTATCATATCCTTGCCCAACGCCAATTCTTTAGTTCAAACTATATAACGAAAAATATATTACCTTCACCCCTAGTTTATTCCATATTCTTCTATACGTAAATAGAAACTGGTATTAGGAAGTTTCGAGCCGTGCTACTAACACTGAACCGACAACCGAACCGAATGATGCCCTTGATCACGCCCGCCAGCATTGTGATCGGCGTGCTTCGCGGCGGCTTGCGCATCAACGGCGGCATGCGCAACATCAGCGCCGGCGCTGTACTCGCCGTCACTTATTTCCCTGCTCCGGTTGCCGTTCCGGTCGTGCTCGGGATGGTGTTCCAACAGATGATGGCCTCCCTCGTCGGCCTTGTGTTGGGGCGGCAAGCCCGCGCACGGCAGCGGCGGACGGACACGGCGTCGGCGGCGTAATCCACGACGACGGCGGGCGGATTTTGCTCTACCGCTGTTCTTCATTAGCGCATTTACGTATAATAGAATGATATACCAGAATAATGTCCCGGCCATGAGGCCGATAAGGCAGCAAAATATATCTTAGTCAAAGGATGGGAGTACCTTGAATCAATCCGCAACCAAGTCCCTTAAACGCAGCATTCCGCCATTTCGGGCCGATCAGGTAGGCAGCCTGCTTCGGACCGAGGCGATTAAAAAAGCCCGCGAACAGCGCGCAGCCGGCAGTCTGTCGGCCGAGCAGTTAAAGGAAATCGAAGATCAGGAAATCCGCCGCATGGTGGACAAGCAAAAGGAAATCGGGCTTCAAGCCGTGACGGACGGCGAATTCCGCCGTTCTTGGTGGCATTTCGATTTTCTTGAGAATCTCGATGGTGTGGAAGGTTATGAACCGGAAAGCGGCATCCAGTTTCATGGGGTGCAGACGAAAGCCCACAGCGTGAAGGTTACCGGCAAGCTGGATTTCAGCGACCACCCGATGCTGGAACACTTCAAATTTCTGCAGGGGCTTGCCGGCTCGCATACGGCGAAAATGACGATTCCAAGCCCCAGTATGCTCTACTACCGCGGCAAAATCGAAACACCGCTTTACGAGGATAAAGAAGTCTTTTTCCGGGATTTGACCCTGGCTTATCAAAAAGCGATCCGCGCTTTCTACGATGTGGGCTGCCGCTACCTGCAGCTGGACGATACGTCCTGGGCTTCCTTCTTCTCGGAGGAATCCAGAGAAAAGCTCCGTGCGGAAGGCAAAGATCCGGAAGCCATGCTTGAACTGTCGGCCAAAATCATCAATGAATCGATCGGAGCCCGCCCGGCGGACATGGCGATCACCATGCACATTTGCCGCGGCAACTTCCGCTCCACCTGGACCGCTTCCGGCGGATACGACGCGGCGGCGGAAGCGATTTTCGGCGGCTTGAATCTGGACGGGCTGTTCCTGGAATTCGACGATGAACGCTCCGGCGGCTTTGAACCGCTTCGTTATGTAAACAGACCTGATCTGCAGGTCGTGCTCGGCTTGATTACGTCCAAGTTCGGAGAGCTCGAGAACCCGGATACGATCAAACGGCGCATCGAGGAAGCTGCCCGTTACGTTAGCCTCGACCAGCTGTGTCTGAGTCCGCAGTGCGGCTTTGCGTCCACCGAGGAAGGCAACCTGGTCGCCGAAGAGCAGCAGTGGGCCAAACTGCGCCACGTGGTGGAAATCGCCGCGGATGTGTGGAAGTAACCAAACCAAGGTCATACCATAGTCAAAAGCCGTCCCGGTCTTCGGGACGGCTTTTTCCGTTTCGCTCGCTTACTGCTGCGGCGCCTTGTCAAAGAAATTCTCCTGCACATATTTGGCCGCTGTGTCCAGCTGTTTCTTGGAGTCGGTGCCCTTCTTCGAGAACGATTCCTGCACGACGTTGGACATGGTCGCGTAGTAATCCTGCGTGCCGAACTGGGCCTCCGGCTTGCCTTCCAGCAGGCTGAACAGCTGCGGATCGTATTTGTACACATTGTCGTATTTGTCGTAAATCGCCTTCACTTTGGCGGCGTATTCCGAGTCTTCACTGAAGTACTCAAGCGGCGTCGGAATATAGTACTTGCCTTCGTCCTTACGGGCTTTGATCGTGTCCTCCACGGATTTCAACGCGTCATCGGTAAAATAGTCGAACGTAATATAGCGGAACGCCATCTCCTGTTCGTCTTTGGTCGCGTTCGGATTGATAACGAGATAGTTGCCGCCCAATATGCCGTAATGCTTGCCGCCTTTTTCGGCCGCAGGCATCGGATAGGCGATGACGTCCTCCGGCTTCATACCCCCTTCGTTCAGCGCCGCCTGAATCACATCGAACGCCCCGGCGATCACCATCGCCGTCCGGCCTTGTTTAAAGGAGCTGATCGCATCTCCCCAGCCGAGCGCCCAGTCCTGCGGAATCGCGTTGGCCTCCCATCTCAGCTTCTTGTAGAAATCCAAAGCTTTGACACCGGCTTCGGAGTTGAATACCGCCGTCAGCTTGCCGCCTTCGCTGGTTTGGATGTCGCCGCCGGCTTCAAACAGAAAGTTCGTCCAGTTCCAGCCCGCTTCGTTTCCTTTTCCCATCGGCGCGATGCCGGAGATGCCCTTTTTCGGATCCGCCGTGCCCTTGGCCACATTGTACATATCATCCCAGGTCCAGTCGAACGCCGGCATCGGCACGCCCTTGTCATCCAGCAGCTTCTTGTTGATCACTGTCGAAGTCACGTATCCGTTTTGCGTGATGCCGTATACTTTATCGTCCACCATGAATTGATTTTGCAGCACGGGATTCATTTCGTCCTTGTACTCCCAATTGTTCCACAGGTCCGTGATATCGGCCACCCATCCCCGTTCCACGAGCAACTGAGCTTCCGTCGCCCAGGTATTGTAAAACGTCGGCGCTTCGTTGGAGGCCATCTTCGCTCCGATTTCGTTCACGTCGTAATCCCAATCGTCCTTCACGATCGTCACGTTCGGATATTTCGCCTGGAAGCGGGCGATTTTATCATCTTCCTGCTTGCGCAGCGTCGTTTCATCCGGCAGCGGATAATGGATCTTCAGCGTGACCTTGCGCTGCGTGATGTCTCCCGCTTCGCCTCCCGCCCCGGCGTTCCCTCCGCTGTCGCCGCTCGTATTCCCCGCGGTGCCTTTCGCGCCCTCCCCGCTATTCTTGGGGGCGCCCCCGCAAGCAGACAGCAAGGAACCGAACAGTACAAGACACATCAATAATACAGAAAACTTACGCATTGAAACTCCCCTTTTCGTGTATGGTTTGTCGAGTGTTCGCAAAGCCGTTCTCCTCTCTCGATCGCGAAGATGCCAGTAACCTGACTTTTCGAACTCGCAGTTGAAATGACATCTTCATCTTAAAAGAGAACTTGCCGGCATACGATGTGCGATCGTATTCCTATCGTGTGCAGGCCTACGATTTTTGAAAGCGTTATCCCTTGACGGCGGACAAACTGACGCTGCGCATGATGAACTTCTGGAACACCAGAAAGACGAAAATCGGCGGGATCATCGCCATGAACAGAATCGTAAATTTCACGTTGGTGTCGAGGCTCCGCGCACTGACCACGTATTTGTAAATCGCCGTAGCCAGCGTGTACTTGTCTTCCGTCTGCATGACCAGCGAAGGCCAGAACCAATCGTTCCATGCGGTGGAAAAGATAAATATCGCAAGGGTGGCGAAGATCGGCACCGACAGCGGCACCGCGATGCGGATAAAACCGGTCCACTCCGAAGCCCCGTCGATCCGGGCCGCTTCGAAAATTTCCGGATGGATGCCGTCGAAGAAGTTTTTGATCAGCAGGAAATAGTAGGCGCTGGCCCCCGCCGGAAGCCAGAAAGCCCAGTACGTGTTCAACAGGCCGAGCTCCTTCAGATTGACGAAGTTCGGAATCATATAGCTGGATGCCGGAATAAACAGCGTCATCAGAATGAAGAAGTAAATCGCCCGGCTGAAAGGGACACGAATCCGGGAAATGCTGAAGGCGGCTAGCCCCAGCACGAGGATGATCATCACCAGGCTTCCGGCAAAAACGAGCATCGTGTTCTTCAGATAGGTCGGCAAATCTATAAACGTCCAGCCTTTGGCGAAGTTCTCCCAATGCCATTCCTGCGGGAAGAAGCGCGGCGGAAACGAGTTGACCTCCGGATTGCTCTTGAGACCGTTAAACAGCGTCATGGCAATCGGGTACAGCATGGTCACCGCCATGACCGCGATGCACAGCACCATCAAGCCGTAGATCGCCTTATTGAACGGCTTCCGCAGATCGGAAGGCGACAAAATCCCTCTTTCTTTCATGCTAGTACTCCTCCTTGTTCAGCTTGAATTGAGCGATCCCCAGAATCGCCAGCACCAGGAACATCAGGACGCCCAACGCCGTACCCGATCCGTAATCCAGCTGGGTGAACGCGTATTTCACCGTCAGCAGGGCATAGGTGAGCGTGGCCTTATTGGGGCCGCCATCAAGCATGGCCAGCTGGGACTGGTAAGCTTGCGAAGTTCCGATCAACTGCAGGATCAGCATCAAAGCGATCAAATTGCGCATCGACGGCAGCGTAATGTACCGAATCCGGTTCCAGACCCCGGCACCGTCGATTTCGGCCGCTTCATACCAGTCCCGCGGGATGCTCAGTACCCCCGCCAAATAAATCAGCATCGCCGAGCCGAACTGCTGCCAGGTTTCCATAAATACCAGCGAAACCATCGACCACTTCGGGTCGGAGATAAACGCGACCGGATCGACGCCGAAAGCGCCTAACACCGCATTGATCGGGCCGACCGGGTCATACATCCATCGCCATAGCCCGTACAGAACGACCCCGGGGACGACGTAAGGCAGATAGGCCGCTATGCGGGCGAAGCCCTGGAAGAACTTGAGCTCCGAGATCGCGATGGAAGCGGCGATCGGCACCCAAAACCCGATCACGAGACACAAAAGCATATAATAAAGCGTGTTTCGGACCGACAGCAGTACGTCGGGATTGCTTAGCACCTTCGCATAGTTTTCCAGTCCGACAAAGGTGTTTCCGTTGACGAAATCGATATGATAGAAGCTGTATACCATTCCCTTCACGATCGGTACCCATAAAAACACAATAAAAATGACGATCGCCGGAACAAGGAACAAATACCCCGTCATGTATTTCTTCCAGTTCGATCCGCGCCGTCGTTTGGTTTGGGTCGGTTTTTTCGTATCCTGAAGCTGCCCGCTCTCCGATCTCAAGACCGTTTCCCCCATCTGTCTCCCTCTTTTCTTCTTAATGTCTTTTGTTAATGCGAGTTCAAAAAGTCGGGTTTTCAGCACCGAGAAGATTGGGTGAAGCTAGGGACTGAGTAGCGGAGCGTAGGCGAACCTACGTGAGCAACTGAAATGTTTCCGTAGGAAACATGCTTCGGAAGCATACGCTAGGCCCGGCTGAATTCAAAATTCGACGTCGAGTTCGCTTCCTGACCTGCTTCGTGATCAAAAGACGACTTTTTGAACTACCTCTATAATTGTAGAAAAGAGGGTTACCCGCGAACATGTCTAAAACTATGTGAAGTATGGCCGATCTTACTTCTTACTTCTTCAGCTCGCTGGGGCTGACGCCGAAGTATTTTTTGAAGATCTTGCTGAAATGCTCCGGTGATTCGTACCCGACCCGTTCGGCGATCTCATAACGGCGCAGGTCGGTGTTCAGGATGAGCGACTTGCTTTCCTCCATCCGCAGCTGGATCACGTATTCCCACAGATTGTGGCCCGTATTCTTTTTGAACAGGTAGCTGAGATAATTGGGGCTGACGTGGTTCTTCTTGGCGACCTCATGAATCGTCAGGCCTTTCTGTCTGTAATTTTGTTCAATATAGACCTTCGCGCCGTCCACGATTCGGTTGGTTTGCGTGTTCAGTTCTTCCCGTGACGGGTCCTCGGCGTAGTTATGCCAGGTGAAGTCGCCATAGTAAAACACATGGTAGTCCCGATGCTCTCCGCTCCACAGAATCGCTTTATCCGCCTGATCGCCAAGTTCGCGGAGAAAACGGGGGCCTTTCAAAATCTGGCTGATTCCGACGATACACCCCATTCCCAAATATTTGTGAATATGATGGTGCAGGGTCCGCCCGATCATTTCAAGCTGGTTGATCTTGTTCACGCCGGACTCGGCGTATTCCGCTTCGCTCCACTGTATAATGATGGCGATCTCCAATTCATCCGTGTAAAAAGACAATGCGTTCCATTCCCGGTGCAGCAGCTCCTTGACGATGTTCAACGCGGCGTACTGCAGCAGCCGGACATCCCGTTCCCGATATGCCGACGGTGCTTCTCCGCCGGGAAGAGCCAGTTTCAGTTTCAGCACGGAAAAATAAGGCCCCGCCACCCCTAAGGGGCGCATATCTCCCGAATCATCCCCTTCATAAGGCTCCGCTAGCTCGGACGAATCGGCCAGCAGGCGCTTCAGCCGCTCGACATTCTCCGGGTGGAGTTCCTCCATCTGAAAATGCTCCCGGTCTCCGGACAACCATTCGTCCATCCTAGGCACCGGCTTATCCATCTTTAGCAGCGTGTTCCGGACGGAATCGAGAAACTGTTCGCCGTTCAGCGGCTTGATCAGGTAATCCTTGGCGCCGAGCCGGATAGCCATCTGAGCGTATTGAAACGTCTCATGGGCGGAAATAATGATCGCCTGCACCCAAGGTTTGATCATCTTCGCTTGATGCATGAGCTCGATTCCATTCATCTCCCCCATTTGGATGTCCGTCACAATCAGGTCGACGTCTTCCATTCGGACATAATCAAGCGCCTCATGACCGTTATAGGCCGTCATGATTTGCCCGATGCCCAGGCCCGAGGACGTTAGCAGCCCAGCCAGCCCTTTGCAAATGAGCGGTTCGTCGTCCACAACCAGGATGTTGTACATGTTCTATTCCCCCACTTCGTTATTTCTCCGCCGGCTCCGTTTGGCCAGGCAGCGTGACGGTCACGAGCGTTCCTCCCTCCGCCCGCGCCTCGTATCTCAGGCCGAATTCGGTCCCGAAATGCAGACGGAGCCGCTGATGAATGTTACGGATGCCGTACCCGACGGACGGGCTTGGACTTTCGTCGTTAAGCAGCTTGTCGATCGCCGGGAAATCCACCGTCTTATAACCGTTGTCCCCGATGGCGATTTCCACCCGACCCGCTCGCTCCCTGGCGCGGATGAGGATCTCTCCATCTTCGCCCATATTTTTGACGCCATGAATGATAGCGTTCTCAATTAACGGCTGGAGCGTAATTTTCGGTATAATGCACGCGTGCAGCGCCGCGGGAACGTCCCAGGTTACCTTGAAGCCGTACTCGTACCGGTGCTCCTGCAGCTTGATGTAGGCGGTGACGTGCTCCAGTTCCTCCCCCAGGGTAATCAGCTCTCTGCCCCGGCTCAGGCTGATTTTCATCAGTTTGGACAATTCCTTGATCATCTCCGCGGAGGCCGTGTTGCCTTCCAGCGTGCTTTTCCAATAGATACTTTCCAGCGTGTTGTAGAGCAAATGCGGGTTGATCTGCTGGTAGAGAATTTGCAGTTGAGCCTCTTTCTGTTTGATATCCATCTGGTATTTGTAATGCACCAGTCCGTTCAGTCGCCGCGCCATCTCGTAAATGGACGATACGAGCACGCTGATCTCGTCGTTGCGGCGCCATTTCGGGGTTTGCGGCACCACCTTGCCCGGTTCGTATCTTCTGACGAAATAGACCAATTTTTGCAGCGGCGTCATCAAAGCCCGCCAGAAATAAAGGATCATGATCAGCCCTACCGCAAAATAAACGACGGAAATGAGGAGAATAATCCGTTTGATTTCGTTTTGCTGCTGTAACAGCGCCTTGAGCGGAATTTTATAGATCAGCTTATGCTTGAACATGGCGTTATAGTTAATGACGTAAATAAAATCATCCGTAATAACGTCCTTGGCCCCAATCATGGAATCCCCCGCAGCCGTCCCCGCTTCCCGTGGCAGCTCCAGCACCCGGCCCGCTCCAGGAACGGTCGACGTCAGGATCCGGTTGTCCCAGTCCGTGAAGTAAAGCTCGCCTTCGGGGATGGAAACCGTCTGCAGCGACTCCCCGATGCGCGCGTCCACGTTCGTGACGACCAGCACGCCGATCGTGCCGCCCTTGGCGATATTGTTGATCGCCCGGATGTAAGCGAGCGTACGCTGGTTTTTCTGCCCTCGGTTCGGCGGCGACAAGTGCTCGATCAACCGCAAATAGCCGTTCCCTTTCTTGGCGACGGCTTCATCGAACCATTCCGGCTTCTCCCGCTCGTTGAAAAAATACCCTCCCGCCTTCCGGGACTCCGGATAATACGGCGCGAAGGAATACGAGTTCGTCGGGTCATACACGAAAAGCGAGTAATAAAGCGGCGCCTGCTGATTGCTCTCCGCGGAATAGCTGTTCAGCAAATTTTCCAGCCGCTCGTAATTTTTGACCCGTTCGAGCATGCTCTCGTCCTCGGCCGGATTTAACTGCTGCACCAACGGATGTTGGAATACGGTCGAAGTCACCTTGTTGATCGATTCGATATCCCGGCTGATCAGTTTAAAGTTTTGTTTGTTCAGTTCCATATAGGCGTCGGAAACATTTCGTTTTAAAATTTGGTCCGCCCGGTAGTTGCCATAGGAGTTCAAAATGAACAAAGGGACGACCAGCACCAGAAACACCAGGATCAGCTGCTGCTTTAAACCGATTTGTGTCAACGGATTTTTGAATCCGGAATTCACCTGCCATGCACCCCCGGTCACTTTAACTATAGCAAGACGGAAAACCCGTAAGTATGCGCGTTTCTACGGAAACTGTGGCGGTTCCTATGATTCGCGCGGCGCGGCGTTCAACAAGGATGCCTGGGACGGGCCGTTTCTCTTAGTGTAGGGCATTTCCGGCGTTTTGCCAGTATCAATTTGAATTGAAGCCAATATGAGGTGGAAGAAGGACGGTAACGCCATATTCCTGCAACCATAAGCACCCGTCAAATGGGTGGTTTGCTCTAAGGCTATAAGCCTTTATTACCAGCTTGCGTCTAAAGGCGCTAGCTTTCACTACGTTCAAGCTACTATGCCGTTGCCGCTTTTGCCTCCCCCTGAAGGGGCGCGATGATTACTAGCCCCCCTTCAGACAACCTTGATAATATAGAATTCCTGCATATGTACATGTTTTTTCTTGTTTAGGGCCAAAAATTTCAAAATTCCTGCAAATCTGCAGTAATTTTCGACGAAACCGGCTCGTTTCTCTAAAATCGCTGGAAATGCCTGCAGATTTGCATCTTTTTGGGGTTGGAAGCTTGGAAGCACTCTAGGCGCCTCTTTGTATGTGACATATCACTTCGATTAGCCATTAAGCCACCTTACCTTTCGTTATACGTAGTAGCTTGAACACTCCTATGATAACGAACCCAATCAGATGGTTTTTAGCTATAAGCATCACTACACCACCCGAATAGCAGGTGTTTTTTTGCTTCGCACGCTTCGCGCGCTCAACTGGCTAAAGCTCCAAATCAAAAAAAGGTTCCCCATCCGGAACTTCGGATCGGAGAACCTTTCGCTTACTTTTTCGCCGCCAGTTCATGCAAGCCGCTGACGACAAGGTCGGCGGCCGCCAGAATGTTCGGGTCGCCGATGCCGACGACGCGGCAGCCGGCGGCTTTACCGGCCTGCACGCCCGCCTCCGCGTCCTCGAACACGACGCACTCGGACGGCGGCAGACCCAGCGCGGCACTGGCGGCAAGAAACACCTCGGGATCCGGCTTCGCCTTGGATACCTTCGTGCCGTCGATGACCGCGTCGAACAGCTCCGCGATACCGAGCCGGGATAGAATGAACCCGGCGTTTTTGCTCGCCGAGCCCAGGGCGATCTTCACGCCCCGGCCGCGCAGTTGGAGCAGATAATCCCTGGCTCCGGGCAATATTTCCGACGGCTCCAGCTTCGAGATATACTCGACGTATTCCCGGTTTTTATCCGCGGCCATCTCCTCGCGTTCTTCCTCCGTCGCTATCGCGCCGCCTACCTCGAGCAGGATGCGCAGCGACTCCATCCGGCTGACGCCTTTCAGCCGTTCATTATCGGCTTCCGTAAACTCGAAGCCGAGCCGGCGCGCCAGCGAACGCCAGGCCAAATAGTGATATTTGGCCGTATCGACGATCACGCCGTCGAGATCGAAGATCGCCCCTTTCATCGTGTTTAGCATGATTCCATTCTCCCTTATGATGATATCGTCGACACATGAATTTCTTGGCCCGGCGCCACGGCAAACTCCCGTCCGCCCGCCTCAACCGGCAGCGGCTCCGGATTGCCCGCTTCCGCCGTAATCACGAGCGCTTCCCGCTCGACGCGAATCCGATACGCGCCTTGGCGGAGGCGGACCGGGAACTCTACGGCCCGCCAGGAGGAAGGCAGAGCCGGCTTCAGCGTCGCCTTGCCGCCATCGTACCGAAGCCCCGCGAAGCCCAACACGGCGGCCATCCAGGCCCCGCCGTTCGCCGCGGGATGCGTGCCGCCGATGTAAAGGTCGCCGACGTACTGCTTGGATTCCCCGGTCAAGTCGATCGTCGCCGTCCGCATGAAGTACGGATACGCCCAGTCCGGTACTCCGATGTCCGCCGCCACCAGCGCGTAAATGCACGAGCTCAAACTGGAGCCGTGTTCGGTGCGCGGTTCGTAGTACGCCCAGTTGGCTTTTTTGACGGCCGGGTCGAAGCAGTCCTTGAACAAATGCAGCATCAGCACCACGTCGGCCTGCTTCAATATTTGCGTCGTCGTCGCCAGGCCGTTCCCGCCCCCCAGGTATTCGTGCGGGTTCAACATTCTCGATTTCAGGTCCGCCAGGGAGACATCCTCCAGGGTGTAATACCCGTCGAACTGCTCGATCAGCCCGCTCTCGGCATCCGGCTCCGGCACATACAAACTGTCGTGCATCTCCCGGATTTGCTCCGGCCGGACGGAAGCGCCCGAGAGCAGCGCCTCATAACGGCTCGGATCGCGGTCTCTCAACAGATCGAGCGCATCAAGGGCGATGCGGAGGCACAATTTGACCATCCGGTTCGTGAACGCGTTGTTGTTCACCCGTTCATGGTATTCGTCGGGTCCGGTGACGTCGAGAATTTCGTACCGCTGCTTCCGCGGGTTGAAATAGCCGTACGTGTAAAAAAACACGGCGCACTCCCACACTACTTCCGCTCCCCCGTCCAACAGGAGGCTTTCGTCTCCGGTAAACTTGTAATACTGCCAGATGCCGTACGCCACATCCGCGCTGATATGCACCTGCTTATCGCGGAAGTAAGTACGCATCGGACGGCCGGTAAACACGTCGTTCACGTTGAACAGCGTGCAGGCGTCGTCGCCCGTCTCCTGGCTTTCCCAGGCGTAAAAAGCTCCGCCATAGCCGTACTCCGCCGCTTTGCGCCGCGCTCCGTCCAGCGTGTGTACCCGGTACATCATCAGATTCCGGGCCACCTCCGGCCGGGTGTGCAGGAAGAACGGGAGCATGAACATCTCCGTATCCCAGAACACCGCGCCTTTGTAGACCTGGCCGGATAATCCGCGGGCCGGGATCGACACTTTCTCCGAGCGGTCCGGCGCGATGATATGCAGCTGGTACATGCTGTAGCGCAGCGCCAACTGCGCTTCCTCATCGCCTTCGACCACGATGTCCGTCGCGTCCCATATGCGCTCCCACCGCTCGGCATGCTCGCGCAGCAGCCGGTCGTAACCCAGTCCCCGCGCTTCCCGGCTGGACGCGATTGCCGCCAAACGGGGATCGCCCGCCTCCTCCCCCGTCTTGTCCAGACCGGTGAACACGGAGACGTATTTCGTCCAGGCATAGGTGGTCCCGGCTCGACAGTTCAAACGCAGTGTACGCCGGATCGCGGTCTCCCCGCGGAGAAGCTGCCGCTCTTGCTGCTTCCCGAACCCGTCATCCACCGCCTCCGCCACGGAAACCGGCACGTTCCGTTCATGCGTCCATCCGGTGAGCGTCAGCACGTCCCCGGATTCATCCTTGTCGCTCCCGGTTTCCAGCCGCTCCAGATGCGGTCCGTTGATATCCCACACGTCGCCGTCGATGCCCGTGACGATCGTAAGTATGCCGTCCCGGCTGCTCTCCACGGAAATCCGGTTGACGATCAAATGCGGCCGGGCCGCGCTGCAAAACCGCTCCGAGGTGACCGTCACCTGCGCTTCGTCCGCCGTGCGGTACGTTGTCCGCCGCCGGTGGACCGCATGGCGGAGATCCAGCGACTGCTCGTGCTCGAGCGGTTCCGGAGCGGGGCCGACATGCTCACCCGCCCCGCCGCTCAGCACGTCGAAAGGCGCCCCGTCCCAACGCAGCGCCATCGCCAGCCCGTTCGGCGCGTTCACCGGCTCACGCCATTTGTGTCCGACCCTGTCGTACAGCCCGGCAACGATCGTAGCGGTTAATTCCTCTTTGCCGAACTCCTCCAGCGTTCCTCGATACCCCAAAACCCCGTTGCCGATCATAAATTTGTTGCCGTTCGCCGTTATCCTGCCCGGGTCGAACCCGCGTTCTTTCACGACCCAGCTCATCGCACTGCCGCCTTCCGCAGCGGCACCCGGATACCCGTCTCATCAACGCGGCAAATCTCCCCGTAGACCGTCATCTCCACTTCACCGCCGGAAGCCGCCCGGATGGACACCTGCTCCTGATCCACCTCGACGAACACCTTTGCCCCCTGGTACGTGATCGGGAACCGGTAACCGGTCCAGCGCTCCGGGATGCTCGGGCTTAAAGAGAGCCGATCCCCGTCGGAGCGCATCCCCCCGAACCCGTAAACGATGTTCATCCAGGCCGCGGCGATCGAGGTCGTGTGCAGCCCCTCCCGCGTGTTGCGGTTATAGTTGTCCAAATCGAGGCGGGTGGCGAATTCAAAAAACTTGTAAGCCTCCTCCGAACGCCCGATTTCCGCCGCCAGAATCGAATGGATCGACGGTGACAAGGACGACTCGTGAATGCAGCGGGGCTCGTAGTAATCGTAGTTCATCCGCTTTTCCTCCGCCGTAAACTCGCCGCTGTACAGGAACATAAACATCAGCACGTCCGGCTGCTTGATCATGTCATAGCGGTAAAGCCGGTCGTACGACCAATGCGAATACAGCGGAAACTCCGTGACCGGAATGGACTGGATATCAAGATGCGGCAGATCGAAAAAGCCGTCATGTTCCTCGTAAACTCCCGTCCGGTCATCCCGCGGAATTTTCATATGCTTGGCCTTCTTCCTCCAATCGTCCTGCTCTTCCTCCGTCAGGCCAAGCCGGACCGCCAGTTCGCCGTAAGCCGCCGGAGACTCGCTTTGCAGCTCATCCAACACCTCCAGCGTGTATTCGAACAGTTTTTTGGCCATGAAATTGATGTAGCAGTTGTTGTTGACCATCAGTTGGAACTCATCCGGGCCCATGACGCCGAAGTAACCGAATTGCCCAGTCTTTTGTCCCCACTGCCCCCGCGTAGCGTAAAAGCGGCTGATTTGAATCAGCATTTCCGCGCCTTTTTCGTACAAAAACGCTTTGTCTCCGGTCATGCTCACATAATGGCGCAGCCCGTACGCCACCGCCGTGCCGACATGAAGCTGCAAATTGGAATGCTGCCACAGGTCGCAGCTCTCGGTTCCGTCGATCGTGGCGATCGGATAAAACGCCCCTTCGCAGTCCAGCTCTTTCGCCCGTTTCAGCGCCTCGGGAAGCGTTTTGTAGCGGAATTCCAGCAGGCTTTTCGCCGCTTTCGGATTGTTGAAAATATAGAACGGCAGGCAGTACGATTCTGTATCCCAAAAAGCCAGTCCCCGGTAAGCCTCCCCTGTCAAACCTTTCGCGCCGATGTTGAAGCCGGGATTATCCCCGTGGTAGGTCTGATACAGCTGAAAAATACAGAAGCGGATGCCCTGCTGATTTTCCGGATCCCCTTCGATCACGATATCCGAATCCGCCCAGACTCCGGCCCAATACGCCCGCTGCTCCGCGGCCGCCGCATCATAACCGTCCCGCGTGTACCGCTTGGCGTGTTCCATCCCCGTTCGCCAAACCGCATCGGCCGTAGCGGAACCGTCCTTTTGGGCGACGTTGACGACGAGTTTGTCCAGCACCGTCCGAGCGCCTTGCGTAAGCTTCAGCACCAGATCCCGGCCGATAAACCGGTCACTCTGGACCGGCTTGTTCTCCAGCGCGTCCGGTGCCTCAATGCGGAATGCGGAGAACAGGCGGTTGCCGGTGGTTGCCGTTTGGCCCAGCATGGCCACGATTCCGCTTTCTTCCCCTTCCTTTATCGCCTCCCAGTAGCCGCGCTCCCGGTCTTCATGAATGACGGCGAAATCCAAGCCCGTCCGCACGTTGACCGTACCGGAAAAGTTCAGCGGCTCAAACGTGATCCGCTGGCAACCGAGATAGCTCACCTTCATGCTGACCAGACGCTCAAAAGAGAGCTTCAGGTCTTTTCCCCCGGCCAGATGCCAGACGAACTCCCGGATATAGATCCCGGTGCGGAAATCCAGCTCGCGACGAAACCCGCTAAATCGGCTCTCCGCCAGATCCAGCGGCTCCCCGTCCAGCTCAATCCGCGTATGCAGCCAATCCACCGCGTTGACCATAAACCGCAGCGATTTGATGATCCCTTTGTAATGGGCCGTGACGGGGCTTTCTTCAAAAAGCCCGTTAAAATAGCTGCCGAGCAGCGAATCACCGCTATAGCCCTCCTCCGGATAACCCCTAACCCCCATATATTCGTTTCCCAGTGAAAAAATAGATTCGGACACCCGGTTTCGTCCCCGGTCAAAACCTTCCTCCACCACCTTCCATGGATCGATGTGCAAATATCTGTCCGCGATTTTCGGCATGCTCCGTCCTCTCCTTCTGCATAGTAAAGCCGCTTACCCATTCAGCTTAGCGGAACGGCAGAGTTTGCCGAATGTCCATGTCTAATGAGCTTATGTGCGATTTTACGAAGTTGAAGGGGAACCTCCTGTTTAATAGGAATCTTACACTTAATAGACAATACCTATAACTGCGATTCGATTTATATATTTCCGCAATTGAGCCGCGTGTCGCATAATAAACTCAACACGAATTTTAAGGAGGGGGACATCATGAGCGGACAGCAAGTTTGGCAGCCGGGGATATATGATGACAAGTTGGGTTTTGTCTCGGCGTACGGGAAGGGCGTCGTCGAGCTGTTGAATCCCCGCAAGGGGGAGCGCATCCTTGACCTGGGCTGCGGGACCGGGGATCTGACACAACAAATCGCCGACGCCGGAGCCGACGTAACCGGCATGGATTTATCGGTGCCGATGATCGCCCAGGCGCGGCAGAAATATCCCGGCCTCGACTTCCGGGTCGGAAACGCCGAGCGTTTCCGGCTCCCCGAGCCGATGGATGCCGTATTCTCCAATGCGGCCCTGCATTGGATGAAGAATGCGCCAGCGGTAGCCGATTCCGTTTGGCAGGCGCTCAAGCCCGGCGGCCGCTTCGTCGCCGAATTGGGCGGCAAAGGCAATGTTCAGGTGATTGTCGAATGCCTGAGCGAGGTACTGCGAACCGATTACGGCTTGGATGCCGGCACGCTGAATCCCTGGTACTTCCCCAGTCTCGGCGAATACAGCGCCTTACTGGAGGAGGCCGGCTTCCGCGTTACTTTTGCGGCGCATTTTGACCGGCCCACCCGGCTCGGCGACAGCCGCGAAGGCTTGTTTCATTGGCTGGACGGATTTGCGGCCGGCCCTTTCTTGTCCGGCTTCGGGGATGCCGAGAAGGGGATCGTTTATCATAAAATCGCCGATTTGGCGGAGGAACGGCTCTATCGTGACGGCTCCTGGCACGCGGATTATGTGCGGCTCCGGATAGCAGCCGTCAAGCCACCGGGATTATAAGTTAATAAATACCGTCTTCAGTTTTGCGCTGTATTGGATATCCAGTCCGATCCCGGAAACGAGCACGGCCAACGGAGCATAAACCTTTTGCTCGCTTCCCGCCTGGTGCAGAAAGGCCGGAGACGCCGTGGCGACGCGGGCCCCGTTCGCGATGATTTCCTTCGCGCCGATCGGGATGCCGACCGTTCGCCCCTCATAGGTGACTGTCGCGGTTCGCGTTTTGGCATTCCAGCGCGATTGGCCGCCGATGGCATCCGTAATATCTTTCAAAGCGACGAAAGTTTGTCCGTTGTTCACCACGGGCGGATATGGCGTCAACAGTTCTTGTCCCTTAATCACGATAGATATTTCCCTTTTGCCGGTTTGGGAGGAGCTCTTCCGGTATTCTCCCCAGATACTCTCCGCCATCACTTTGGCTATCGTTTCGTAACCGGCCTGAGTCGGATGGACATCTTCCTTGTAAATATGGGTGAGGAACAGTTCCTTCCCGGCAAAAGCTTTAGCCACATGGGCCGCTTTTATATTTATGCCCGCAGCGGTAAACCGGGCCACCAGTTCGTCCACCTGCGAGGTGAACGTGCCGGCAACCTTTTGCAGTTCCCGGTAAAGGGCCGCCCCGGCCAGTTTCGGGACCGGCTGATACTGGTCGGCCAAAATGATTTGGGCCCGCGGATTCATCTCCGCCAAAAGCGTTACGGCCTTCTCCATATTCGCCCCATATTCCGCCAATACGGCGGCCGCTTCGGCCTTCAGCTCCGCTTCCGTCATATCCCCGGCTTTGTCCATCAGCGCCAGGATATCATTGCCGCCGATCGTTATGGTAATGATGTCCGCCTGCTCCACCCGGGCTTTCGTCTCGGCGATGTTCGAGAACAGGGCAGACGCCCGCGGATCCGGCAAACCCTGCTGGATTTGGTCGGCCGAAACCGCCTGCCCTTTCTGGATCGCCGTCAAATAATTCAGCAATCCGCTTGTCGTCAGGCCGAGAATCCCATAGTTGACCGCTTCCGCACGACCGTGATACAGCGCTTGTTCCCTCAGGCGTTCCACATATCCGTAAGGCTCCGAATCTTCCGTCATGCCCGGTTCATAACCGGCCGTGATCGAATCGCCGAGCGCGACGATAAGCCGTTGTTGTTTGGCTTCGGAAACCGCCTGCCTCAGTATCGGTCCTTCACCCGCTCCGTCTACCGGCGCCGCCGCCAGAGCGGAAGTTCCGCATCCGCCGAACAGCACCGCGGCCGCAAGCGTAGCGGCAAGCAGCCTGTGTCTTCCTTTTTTTGAATCCGTATAACTCTTCATTGCATGGTTCCTCTTTCCCCATTGATTCCAATCGTTTTGTTGCAAACAAACGTATTCAGTAGCGGAGGGGACCCCCTCCCCGTTAAAAATACCCAAAGCCGGCCGCCGAAATAGCGGTCCAAAAGGGCGGTCTTATTTCCTTCTCCAGGGTTCAGCAATCAAGTTTTGGGCTCTCTTTTTCTTAAAATAAGACCTTAAAACACTGCTAATTCCACTAGCGTTGCATTAAAACTGATATGATGCTGCCTGTCCGCACTCTCTCTTGCCGCCCGTCATAATAGCGGCGTTTTGGGCCGCTATTTCGCCCAGATTCGCTTTTTCGGGAAGAATAGCGGTCAA